>JANMNK010001238.1:0-6970 GCA_031373875.1 Pirellulaceae bacterium
CCAGCATTGGTTCCATTTGATACCCAGAGCTCGCGATTGGCATCCGCATCATTTGCAGCGAAAACGACTTTGCCATTAACGCCGGTGAAAAAACTTGGATAGGAGCTTAAGCCTAGGGAGGGATGGATGTCCTTTACCATAAAGGTCCCAGCAATTGTTCCATCGCTCACAAAGAATTCACGACCCGTTCCATCACCCGCGTTTGCGCTGAAATACAACGTGCCATTTACATTTGTCAACTCTTGAGGATAGGCACCGCTGTAAGCAACAGGATTCAAGTCCTTGACGAGGTCTGTCCCCGCTGCCGTTCCGTTGCTCTTCCAAATATTGTTGCCATACCCTTCACCGTATGCCGCAAAGAACAACGTACCATTCACATTTGTAAGAAATGTAGGAGACGAACTGCCCCCTGGGGCGGTTTCGACTTGCAAGGTACCGGCTGCTACGCCGTTGCTTTTCCAAAGTTCTCCGCTAGTTTGGAAAAAGAGAGTTGAACCAACGGCAGTTAATTCAGTTGGATTCGAATCTCCATCGCCTCCGGCAATATCCTTAACAATTACCGTTCCTGCAGCGACACCGTTACTCTTCCACAGTTCCACTCCGTTTGTGACATTGTTTGCAGAAAAGAATAGGACTCCATCTACATTCGTGAGTTCGGCAGGACTCGAACTGTCCGTGACCGCTGCAATTTCTTTAACTAAAACTGTTCCCGCCGACACGCCGTTGCTTTTCCAGAGCTCAGTTCCACTTGATGATGTCGTCGCAGCGAAAAACAATGTCCCGTTGACATTGGTCAAACTCGTTGGGTACGAACTGCTTGATCCCCGAAAAATATCGCGGACTTGTACGGTTCCAGCGGCTGTGCCGTCTGATTTCCAAAGTTCTCGGCCGGAAGACGTTCCGATTTGACGGATCGCAGTGAAGTATGCAAAGCCATTAACGTCCGTAATCGATTCCGGATAGTAACTACCAAACGCTCCGTCTACCGGAACGGTCCCATCGGCCGTTCCGTTGGACTTGAACAACTCCGGTTGACCGGTCGTTGGATCTGTAGCTCTAAAGAAAAGCGTCCCACCAACGTTTGTTAAATTTGTTGGGTAAGAACTGTAAAACCCAGGGACTATGTCCTTGACCAAGGAGGTGCCAGCAGCCGTTCCGTCCGTGCGCCACAACTCCTGACCGCGATCGCCGGAGATCGCATTGAAATACACCACACCGTTTACTTCTGCAAACGACTGGGGATTCGACGAAACCGGCAACAGGTTGATATCGATTGCGAGCGGATTGGTCGCCAAGACTCGACGGTCCTCCAACGATTCGACCCGCAGGAAAACACGCTGACGTCGGCGCTTGTGATTCAACTCGCGAAGTGATTTGATTCGCTTGGAAAGATTGCTTCGAATGAGGCGAGAAAGAATTTGGAGTGACATGTGGGCATCTCCTGGCTGGTGGGCGTTTAAGGATTAGGCTGGATAAAGGGTCCTATCCCTGGCGATAGGTTAATCAGTTCAGCGGCTCATTGCAATCAGAGAGAAAGTTTCTCAAAAAAATGCTCGGCTTTTATCTGTGGTTTTCCGAATCTTCGCTTACCTTCGAGTGGCAACTCCCAAATTACGAATGTCCGAGAAACAACCCTTCTCGGCATGGGGAAGCCATCAATCGAATGATTAATGGATCGAGAAAACCTCTTGTGTGAAGCGAAGAATTTTGGCTCGACGACACTTTCAAAGACAAACTCCGTGTCTCAACGCATCATTTTTGTTCAGGTTTCGGTTCTTGCGGATTCAATTGATTTTCGCCCGATGATTTCTTTTCGGGCGTATCGTCAAATAGCATGCGCCAGCGTGGGGTTTCCATGTCGTCGAATTGACCGCGGCGCGTGGCCCAGATAAAGGCGCTCACTGCAATTGTTGCCAGCAGGAGAGCGACAGGAAGCACAATATAGATGACACTCATCGCTGATTGCCTCGTCGGGTATGGCCAAGGAGCGTTACCAAGATCACGGTCAGGCCACTTGTGGGCATCAGCAACGCAGCGACCAACGGATGCAAAAAGCCCATCGCTGCCAAGCTAATCGAAAAAGCATTGTAGACCAACGATGCAATCGAGTTGCGGCGAATAACTCTCATTGTCCTCCGCGCCAGATCCATGACGGACTCGATTCCTTCGAGCGAACCATTCGCCAAGTAAACATCAGCGGCTTGAAGACTCACTTCTGCGCCGCCTCCAATCGCAATTCCAATGTCGGCTGCTGCAAGTGCTGCTGCGTCATTCACGCCATCGCCCACCATGATTACCGTCCGACCAGCTTGCTTGCGTCGCTGAACTAATTCCAACTTGGCTTCCGGTGTGACTTGAGCAAACGCATGTTCGGCCAAGACGCCGACTTGATTGGCAACTTGTTGAACAGAGCTTTCCAAATCACCACTGACGATTTCAACTTCCCAACCTTTACGCGTTAATCGTTCCAACACATCCTTCGCTTCCGGGCGTACTGAATCATCGAGTACCGCACAGCCAACCACCGATCCATTTTCGGCAATCCAAAGCAAACTGAAAACGCCCGCCGGAAGCTGTCTTTCCGTCTCGAGCCATTTGCTGCAAAAAGAAACTCCGAGGCTCTCAAGAAAAGCCCGGCTGCCCGCTGCAAAGTCTCGACCGTCGACATTTCCTTGAACGCCACCGCCCATTTGCGTTTGTATACCTGCGAGTTCAAGGTACGTGCTGACTCGCTCTCCGTTGGTCCGCACTTTCCAGTATTTTCGCACAGCATGAGCCACTGGATGTTTGCTGTTTTGCTCAAGCAGAACCGTTGCCTCCAAAGCCTGCAATGGACCGTGCCATTGCCGAACTTGCAACTCGCCCGATGTGAGCGTTCCCGTCTTGTCTATGAACAGCGAACCCGATGTCGATAGCCGTTGCAGCGTATCGCCACCTTTGATTAAGACGCCCTGCCGAGCGGCTTGTGCGAGCCCCATCGCAACAGCCAAGGGCGTCGCCAAACCAAGTGCACATGGACATGCGACAATCAGCACGGCAACCACACGATCAGTCCAAACGTTTGCATCGACTACCGACCATACCAATCCGACAGCGACAGCTATCGCAAGGACGGCGACAACAAATATTCCGCTTATTTTATTGGCCCACTGGACGATGGGCGTTTTTTGCATGGATGCTTTTTCAATCCGGTCCACAATTTGAGCAACACGGGTCGAGGTGCCAACGTGCGATGCAACCATTCGAAAAGTTTGACTTCGGTTTAGCGTTCCCGCGATCACTTCATCGCCTGCGGCAACATGCACCAGTCGCGATTCGCCCGTCAGCAACGAGCTATCAATTTCGCTTTGACCGGATATCACTTTTCCATCGCAGGGAACGATACGTTCCGGCAAGACTTCTAGAGTATCACCCGGTGCAATCTCATCGATAGCAACCCATTCCACGCCGCCATCGCGTACTCGCCGTGCAGTTCTCGGAGTCAATTGACCGAGCAAATCGACTGCATCGCAAGCTCGTTGTTGTTGGCGACTTTGGACGGCGCGTCCGACGAGCAATAAGAACACGAGCATGCCGAGCGAGTCGAAAAAGAGATCACCGGAATCGCGAAGCGTATTCCACAGCCCGCTTGCCGCCCCCACGATCAGCCCGAGTGCAACCGGAATATCCATGTGAGCAACGCGCGCTTGGATTGCTGCCCAAGCTCCGCGAATGAAAACCGATCCCGGTCCAAGTAAGCAGATTAGGCCAACAAGGGTGCTTGCACCACGCATCAAACGCATGTGCTCGACCGCCATCCCGGACCATTCCCCAGCGTACATGGCAATCGCCAAGATCATAATGTTCGAAGAACAGGCTGCGGCTATCGCGATTTGGATTAATTGCTCCCGATTTTGCCGCTTGCGCTCTGTTTCTTGGGTTACATCATTGCTCGACGAAGCTCGATATCCTAGTTTGGCCATCTGCTGCGCAATCTGCGACAGTCGAACGTCCGTGAGCTTCCAAACTAAATCGATTGTCAGTCGCTGAAGATTAACGCGAGCGTCGACAACTCCAGGCAGTAGTTTAGGTAGTCGCTCAAGCAACCAAACGCAAGCTGCGCACTGAATGCCTCGCAAACGCAATGTTATCTGAACGAATCCGTTCGGTAGCGGACTCACATTCGATTGCCAAAAAGCTGGCGTATCAAAATCGACAAACGACTCACCCACGAGCGCAGCATCGACCGACAACGATTGCGATCCGCCCGTTCGCTGGCGGAGTGCGTAATATTCTTCGAGACCTTCGCCGCGAATGATGTTGTACGCAGCTTGGCAACCAGAGCAACAAAACGACTCCAACTCGCCTGAATTCGGCTGACCACAATGCAGGCAAACTCCAAACGATGAATTATCCCTGACCGAGACACTTTCGACAGCTGGGACGTTCGCACGATTTGTTACATCGGCCGAATCGACTGAGCTGTCGCGAGATGTGGCTGAGTGCTGTGTGGAATTCATGCTTTGCACCAAGCCCGGAGCTTATTCCTTGCCATGATCCACAAATTTTGATCAGGAAACAATGAACTCGATAATCCTCTCGTACTCGTACTCGTACTCAGCATCGCGGTACTCGTACTCCATGCAATTTGACAGGCCTCGAGTACGAGTACGATTACGAGTACCGTTTCACTGAGTACGAGTGGGAGAAGGAGAAGGAATGCTGGGAAAGTGATGGGTAATGCCAAGAGTCTATTCCTCGGTACAGCAAGGAGGTTCGGCCTCGGTCGCTTGGCGTATGAGATTGACTGCCGAAGTATCCATTGCCGATACTCTTGGCACGACATCCAAATCAGCGCGTCGCATGAGGGTGTACAGCCCGATGGAAGCAACCAAAATAGCTGAGCCGACGGGGACGGCTTTACCAAATCGTAGTGCAATGGAATTAGTGCCAAGCGAGACGATGGCCAGCGCCGGAATTGCTCCCAAAGCAAAAACGGCCATTACCACTGCACCTTGCCAAACGCTGGCAGTCGCCGCCGCGACGAGAAGAAACGAATACAGCCAACCGCAAGGAAGGATCGCAGTCAGTACACCAACCATGGCAGCTTTCTTGAGTAAAGTTTGTTGCCGAGCCCATAGATGCCCGCGATGCAATGCATTCTCAAAAAAACGAGGCAGCCACGGTTTGTGTTGCTGGCCACTTATCAACTGCACGAGGGACAAGAGACCAACGATCAACATCATCCCCCCCGCAATTCGCGCCGCCGCACGCTGGATGCCTAAAAGTGCACCTGTGTCTTGAATGCCGCTACCGACTAAACCTGCCACCAACCCGAGTATTCCATACGCGACGACACGCCCGCCGTGGTAAGCGAACAGCGCGGGCGTTCGCGCGACGCCCGACCGGGTCGCGCTGCTAGCCATGACTGCCAGAGGGCCGCACATGCCAACGCAATGCAGCGAACCAAATAAACTCGCCACAAATACGGCGGCCATCATCGGAAAGATATCCATGACACGCCTTTCGGTTATCGCGACTGCAATTGGATGTTTTCGGTCGCGGAGTATTCAAAATGTTTGTCGCCTACATTGAGCGCGATTTCAACTTGCCAAAGACCGTCGCGATCCATGTTGATTTCAGCGGAATATGTACCGGGCTCGCTTTCCACAAGCGACGCTTTTTCGATTTGTTTGCCTCGTGCATGATGGTACATCGTCAGCGATCCAGATCCGCCCGTGATCGGTTCACCAGCATTGGAACGCACGAACAATTCGACGGTATGCATCGTCGATCCGGCTTTCGATGCCCGCACCGACGGCTGAACAACCCACCCTAGTTTCTTGCTGGCTTCCTGAATTGCCAAATGATCGTCCCACTTAAGCGCTTTTTGGTGGTAATCGTGTACCACCGCCATCGACGGGTCATTGACGGCAAGGTAGGCAACGTAGATCCACAAACCGACACCAACTCCCAGCATCATGACAATGTAGGAAACCCAAAAACGTCGAGCTTTCCTTTCGGCCGCGACATCAGTAATGCTCATCGATCCACTTGCCGTATTCATCAAACTTGTACTCGCTAATTCTGTGGGCATGTCAACTTGATTGTCACTCTGCGTCGTTCTCGGGAGCAGTGGAATCTTCGGATGGTTTCGTACCATCGGCAGGTTTTGGAGGGCTCTCAGGTCCCATCATTTCGTACTTGAGAATACGTGTATCGGAATTGCTGTCCGTAATTTGGATTTTCACTTCGCACAATCCGTCGGAAAAACACGCGTAAGGAGCGTTGATGATGATCGGGAAAATATGGTCTCCGTTTGACGGCAATTCGATCGATTGCCTTTCAACAAACTGCAACTGAACCTGGGTAGTCGATAGGACTTTCACATTATAAGTGGTCGGTTTGTCGGTACGATTGACCAAATCAAGTCGAAGCGAGTTTTGGATTCGCGATTCGCTGTTGAGCGAAAATGGATTACCAAAGTTCCGGTAAATGTTCGCATCAAAGCTCTTCTTAGTCAGCAGCAGCGACATGAAAACGGAAAGAACTGCAATCAGTGCGACGGGGTAAATGATCAGCCGAGGCCGCAACCAACTTGTTCCTTTGCCGGCGATTGTATCCTGCGAAGCGTACCGAATCAGGCCGATTGGCCTGTTCACTTTTAACATCACATCATGGCATGCGTCGATACACTGCGTGCAATTAATACATTCAAGTTGCAATCCATTGCGAATATCGATACCCGTCGGACAGACTTGAACGCACAAACCACAATCGACGCAGTCGCCGTGACGCTCCTCGGCGATCGGCAGAGCAGCAGCTTTCTTTCCCCGAGGTTCACCGCGATTAACATCGTAGGCGACGATCAAGCTTTTTCGATCTAGCAACGCAGATTGAAATCGACCGTAAGGGCAAGCGATCAAGCATAACTGTTCGCGAAAATACATGAAATCAAAAAGCATCGCTCCGGTTGCGGCGACCATAATCA
>JANMNK010000809.1:0-15060 GCA_031373875.1 Pirellulaceae bacterium
ATAAGTTTTTGTTGTCATATCCATCGACCATGCAACTGCGGTTGGTGATGTTTCCGCTGTGGTGGAACAAGTATTAACCTTCATCGATCGCAATATTCGACATCCACTCAGAATCGCTGGCTTGAAACGAATCGAAGTTGCCGAGTATCCAGAGGAAGCGATTCGAGAAGCGATCGTAAACGCTTTGGCTCATCGCGATTACGAAGATGCGACCCGACATGTCGTGGTGGAAGTCTTCAAGGATCGCATTGTCGTTTCGAGTCCTGGTGGTCCGCCAGGTGACGCCAAGATGGCCGTGATTCGTCGTGGTACAGCCAAGTCACGAGCCAGAAATCCATTGATCGCTCAGGGCTTACGTTTTATGGAACTCATGGAAGAACGCGGGACCGGAATCCTGCGAATGAAAGCGGCCATGCTAACGCATGGGCTCGACGTACCGAAACTGGCAATCGAAGATGATTACTTTGTGGTGACGCTGCCAGGCCCAGGCGAAAACCTGGACCGAATTCGAGTGCCAGCCTCTCGAGATAGCTCAGTCCTAGAACATCTATCAGAGCGTCAGCAACAAATTGTCCAACAGGCCGTTTTGGGTGGTTTCGTAACCGCCAGTTGGTGCGTTGAAAACTTGGAGATTTCCCGGAATACGGCATTCCTAGAACTGAGCGACCTAATCGCACAGGAATACCTGCGGAAAATTGGAGTGGGACGGGGAACGAAGTACGAGCCTGGGGAGGCGATTCTATGAGAATTTGCGCTCGATTTGCGCTCGATTTTCTGTCTGTTTGCGCTCGATGGAAGAAAGATTTGCGTTTCATTTTCGCTTCCTTATTGAAGCGATGGCGCTTCAATAGTGCCTCATTTTCGAGGCAATTGCGCCTCATTTGCGCTCAATTTTCGACGAATTTGCGCTCGATTCCGCCGTGGATTCGTCTAATTTGCGCCCCCACACGCCCGATTTTGCGACTCTTTGCGCCCCGTCTGTTCACTTCCACGAAGTTAAGGCCGTCGCGGCAAATGTCCGGGTAAGGTACTTCGTACTCAACCGTTTTCGCTTATCCGGACACGAATCCGGACATTATGTCCGGATAGCCGAGCCATAACAGGCGTTTTACCCCTAACCGGGCATCAATCCGGACACACCAAGTTTTCAAACTTCTAACTTCAGAATTCAGACTTCCAAAATGGCAAAGAAGAAGCCCAGCAGTAAAGAGACAACGAAGTCGGTCGAGACGATTATGCAAGCCGGTAACGACGCTCGCCGACATTCGACGCGTTGGACAACCAATGGTCAAGGAATTGCTTGAACTCTCCGGTCGTGTTTCGAGCTTGACCTTCGGCAATGTTGCTGGGAATCGAAACTGCACATCTTCGCATTTGCGATACGAGGCCGAACTTCTCATCATCTGGAAAACGCTTCGTTATTTCGTATATGTGTTTCACTAATGCCATCGCTTTCTGCCACGAAATTAATTCTCGGTAGTTCTGGACCATCGCTTTCACTCTAATCACTAACCCCTAAGAACTAATCACTTCTCGCTGCCGCCCGCTCCGCCAACTCTCGCTCCGCTTGATCCGGTGACAGTTTAGTGACTTTGCCATCGCGCCAAACGACAACTTCGGTCTGGGCGGCTCGTGCACGGGCGATGACGTCCTGAGCCACTTCTTCGAAGGCGGCATTTGCTTTGGTGGCCAGTGGGTCACCGTTGGCTTTGCTAATCATGGCTAATCCTCCCGACTCTGTTGAATTTCTTTCCACAAGGGACTGTCCATCTCATGCGTAACCCCAGCGATTGATTCCCAAGCCAACTCTGGTTGGCAGTCGTGAACCATCGTAGATGTAAGCATCAGAAACTAGTGGGAGATAAAGCTTGAAAAGATTATCAATCCCGCGTCGATACCGTCGTCGAACTACATCCTCAGGAATATTATGCCCACCTTCACGAACTCGTACGGCCACTCGTTCGATGGCCATTTCAACGGACGGCAACCACAAGAAGAAGAGTACCACGCGGTAGCCCAACCCCTGCCATTTCGGGATTGCCTGTCGGTAACTCTTACCCGCAAGCGTTGTTTCAAATGAGAAACTTTGCTGTTTTTTGACCAGTCCATGAATACGTTCAAGCAAAAGTTGAGATGCACGAATCGCTTGCGAATCTGGCGCGTACGGCGAGAGGCCTGCCGCGATTAAGTCCGCGTTAAGGAACTCACGGCACTGAACAAATCTCGGCAAGAACCGGTTGGCAAAAGTCGTTTTGCCGGCCCCGTTCGGTCCTGGGATGATGTAGATATTTGGGCTGTCAAGGTTGTCCATCGTCTACCCCGTTACCGGCCAGAGATAGACAAGGTCAACGGGTTCAATGCGTTTGGCTTGTATCTCGTAAATGCTCGCGATTCGATCGGGTTCGGTTTTGAGTTCCTCGCGAAGCTCTTCTAGTCGCTTGGCCCGGTAATGCTGGTTGGCATCGAGCTGCAGTATTTCGTCTTCCTCTTCCCCGAAGTGCAGTCGTAGCTGGTCCGGATTCAGCTTCGATATTCGCTTGATCGTTTCCGAGAGGTGCTTTTGCTGTGTCTCCAAGATCTCGCGCATTGCATTGGACTCGGCGATGCCGCGCGCCGCCAATTTTCCTTCTGCGTCGGCTGCATATTCCTCACCGCGACTCTGCAAGTGCGGCAGGAGCTCTTGGATACCGGCCCGGAATGGCGACTGGAAGAGCTTCGGATCGGTCGATGTGACGCAGTTCCACTTCAGCGTATTCAGGTAGGCAGCAAATAACTTCGATTCATCGAATCCCTTTGCAGCGATCGACTCCCAGGCTTCGCTCGTCAGTACCTGCGGATCGAGCTCCTTTTCCCACAGCACTTCCAGTGGAGCGCCCTGGTTGTCATCATCGACGCATGACAATTTGACCAGCGTACTGTCCGCCGCTCGCTTCGGCTTAACGATTTGCTCGACGAGATACGTCCGTTGACGCACTCGTGCGATTTGCCCTGGTTGAAGCGTGTCGATCGTCTGGCTCATAAGGAATCCAAATCAAAGCATTTTGCTCAAGTCTCTAGCGACCAAATCTCTGCCACCCAAGTAACGCATTCACTTCGGCGGCCGCTTCGTCGCGACCACGGGGGGAATGTGGTGCTCCTTGCACAGCAGATCAATTTGGCGGAGGTCCAATTTGGAAGGTGCTGTCCATCCGTTTTCCCACCGATTCACGGTCGCGAAGCTGACTCCTAGCGTCTCGGTCATCGCTTCTTATGTTAGGTGCAACCGTTCACGCAGTTGTTTAACACGGACGCCGAAATCGAATTTTGTCTCGGTCATACTCCAGTCTCCTGAAAAACTGGGTGGTTTTGGGCCGAACTCGTACTCGGCGATGACGCTCAACGGTGGGGGAGAGTATAGCATACGTGATAGTGATTGTCTGCCCGCGAAAATCTCATCTTAAATGCACCGCACGAGACTACCGATTTTTGGAATCTCGCTATGGGGAGGGAGCGAACTCCGCGCAATGCCGTAAGAATTCTAGACAATCCAATGGGACGGTTGGGTGTTACCAAATTGATGCAAGAAATCGATTGGCGAGATGCTGACAACTGCCAGTGGTGAACCCGCATTGGTTCAGCGCGATCCGAATTGTTTCGGGCATGCATCACTCAAGGTTGCCTTCGGCGATGCTTCTGTTCACGTGCCGCAGTACGAACCTGAGCTTGAGTCCTTGCACCGTACTTGTCTGCATTCCTGTCCAGGTTTGACGCTTCGATCAATCCAAGCGATGCCTGGGAATCGGGCTGCATTTGGTTTAACGATTGCTGTTTCGGCGCGCTAAAACTGAGTGCAAAGGATCTGGGGTGCGAAAACTGTGGCGATCGGAGATGAGCTGCTATTGGCTTGTGGGGTTCGACTGACTTTTGCTCGTGGCGGATTTCTTGCTGGCTGCGTTTGCTTGAAACGCTTGGATCGGAGTGCTGTAGCTTGGATTGAACATCGTTGTTGTTTGCTTATGGCATTGCTTTGGGCGGAATCGGGAGAATTGAGCTTGAGGGAGGTTAAAACTGGGGTGGAATGGGTTGGATGTTTTGGGGGCGGAGACTTAAGATGAGGGGATGGCGGAGAACGGGTTTTTGGGTTGTCTGGACTTTTTCACAGCGGGTTTTGGTGTTTGACGGTGTGTGACAAGCGGGGGTCTGATCGAAGATCGTTTGTGCGGGCGATGGGCGCGGGGTTTGGGTGCGTGGCACTGCAAGCTTTGGAATCGCTGAGCGCGCGGGGGTCGGATCGGTTGGGTGGGGAGAGGTCTGCTGGGTCGCAGTCAGGCGGGGGACGGATCGATCCGCTGAGGCCTTATGAAGCGCGCGAGCCGGATTTTCGGCCGCGGGCTAAGTCGGTCATCTTTTTGTTCATGGTCGGCGGTCCTTCGCAAGTGGATACGTTCGATTACAAACCGCTGCTGCAATCGCTCGACGGCAAACCGGTTCCGGAGACTATCAAGAAGAATCTCGAAGCGACCAAGCACGCGAATGTTTTTCATGGCTGCAAAGAAGAGTTGATGGCTAGTCCCTATCGCTGGCGGCAACATGGTGAGTCGGGCATGTGGGTTAGCGACTTGTTTCCGCACTTGGCCAAGCACGTCGACGATCTAACATTCATTCACTCGATGCAAGCGGACTCGAATAATCATGCGCCGGCCAGCTATCAATTGCATACGGGCGATGTCCGCAGTGGGAAAGCGAGCCTTGGTTCTTGGGTAACGTATGGCTTGGGAACCGAAAATACGGATCTGCCGGGATACGTTGTCCTGTTCGATGCGGGGCCGTTGGGCGGAGCTGCCAATTACACGAACGGTTTTTTACCGCCTGCGTTTCAGCCGACGAGGCTGCGAGATCGAGGATCGCCGGTTCTGGATTTGTTGCCGCCTTCGGAATTTGCTGCGGGCCAACGTCAGTCGATTGACTTGATGCAACAGCTCAACCGGCAGCATCGAGCGGAGCATCCAGGATTTTTGGAACTTGATGCTCGAATCGCGACGTACGAGTTGGCTTATCGAATGCAATCGGCGGCCATGGAAGTCGGCAGCTTGGACGACGAACCCAAGCACATTCACGACACGTATGGGTTGAATCATGACGACGCACGTACCCAGAGTTTCGCTCGCAAGTGTTTGATGGCGCGACGTTTGGTCGAACGCGGAGTGCGTTTCGTGCAATTGTACGACATGCCCGATAAGGACGGCTGGGACGCTCATGCCAAGTTGACGGACAACCATGATCCCCGAGCCCGTTGGACCGACCAACCGGTCGCGGGAATGTTGACCGACCTCAAGCAACGTGGATTGCTCGATTCTACGTTGGTTGTTTGGGCAAGCGAGTTTGGTCGAACTCCGATGATGCAAGGGGATCTTGGTCGGCAGCACAATGCGGCGGGGTTCACAATCTGGATGGCGGGTGGGGGAATTCGTCCGGGCTTGCGAATCGGAGCGACGGACGAAATTGGTCTGATGGCGGTCGATCGCCCGATTCAGTTTCGGGATCTGCATGCGACGATGCTGACAGCGATGGGAATTCGATACGAAGATTTGTACTTTGAGGTCAATGGTCGTCAAGAAAGATTAACTGGTGTGGCCGGAGGCGCTCGGCCGCTGGGAGACATTCTCCTATGAGAGTCGCGCATTGGGCCATCGATTACCGAGTTTCCATTTATTGCAATGCAATCTTGATGGCCATCATTGTGCTTGGTGGAAACCTCACGGCTCAAGAAGGGAACGTGACGCAGATTGATGCGCAAGCTCGCCAGGCAATTGCATTGCTTGAAGAAAAATGTTTCGCTTGTCATGGTCCGGACAAGCAAGAAGGATCGCTTCGTCTAGACTCGCGGGACGCGGTGCTCGCTGGTGGCGACCGTGGGCCGGCACTTGTCGTGTCCCGAGCCGACAGCACGGATTTGGAGTCCGAGTCGTTGTTGTTGCAAAGCGTACGGTTTACGGACCCCGATTTGCAGATGCCGCCCAAGAAGCCGCTTACGGAATCTGAAATTCAGCTTTTGGAGAGGTGGATTGCCCAAGGAGCGACTTGGCCGTCGGCGGGCGATGCTTCGATGCCAGCAAACCGGCTTTTTTCTGGCGACGCGTTTACCGACGAGAACAATCCGATCCGACGTCTCTTCGGCGGCAAACGTTTGGATTTGTGGTCCTTACAGCCGATCGTGCGACCAGACATTCCGGCGGTTGCGGATTCGAAATGGACATCCAATCCCATCGATCAATTTGTTATGGCTGATTGGGAGCGACGCGGGCTGACACCGGTCCAGGAAAGCGAAATGCGAGTACTGGGAATTCGCAGTAGTTTGGATTTGGTCGGTTTGACGCCGACGTTTGCGGAAGTCCAGTCCCTCCTCACGGACGCGGATCCGGGCGCTTACGATCGATGGGTAGATCGGCTGCTGATGTCGCCAGATCATGGCGCTCATTTAGCTCGCATGTGGTTGGATGTCGTGCGATATTCGGACAGCAACGGTTTTGACTGGGATGAGTTCCGCCCACAAGCTTGGCGATATCGTGACTATGTCGTACGGGCCATGAATCGTGATTTGCCTTTCGATGATTTTATTCGACAGCAATTGGCAGGAGATGAATTGTTGTCGGGACCGCCCCGCGATAGTTCGGAGCAAGACTGTTTGATTGCAACCGGTTATCTTCGCTTAGGCCCTCACGATAATGCAGCACCGTTGTTTAATGAGCAAGCACGTAGTCGCTCGGAGTTGTTGGCCGATTTGACAGAGACCACGGCAAGTGGTTTTTTGGGTCTAACGATGTCTTGTTGCCGATGCCATGATCACAAGACGGAGCCATTGTCTCAAGCGGACCATTATCGACTGCGAGCTTTTTTCGCGGAGGTTCAATTTGCCGACGAAATGCCGCTTGGGTTAGCGGCTGAGCAGCAAGAAATCAATGACCATAATGCAG
This sequence comes from Pirellulaceae bacterium, assembly GCA_031373875.1. Taxonomy (GTDB): domain Bacteria; phylum Planctomycetota; class Planctomycetia; order Pirellulales; family Pirellulaceae; genus JANMGV01. The sequence continues at coordinate 6,954 of JANMNK010000809.1, forward strand.
CGATCGATCGTCGTGTTGCAGAATTGAATGAAGAGCAAAGTCAGCTTGAGGCTGTCGCCAAAAAACGCATCAAGTCGAACGCTGGCGTCGATCAAACGAATGCAGCGGATGCAAATTCACTCGCAACCGCCGACGTTGGACAAGGGGCTTCAGAAAATCCGAGCGAAACGGACGCGAAGGCCGGCGAAGACGTTACGAAAAAAGAAGAAGAGATCACCGACGAAGCGCTCACAGACGAAGCGTTGGCCAAACTTTTTACTGCGGATGAAAAGGCGAGGCACGATGAACTGGCGGCGATGATCCGTGAAAAGGAAGAGGCCAAGAAGTCGCATCTACACGGATTGCTGATGACAGACAGAGTGGAAGGGATTCCACCGATCTACGTTCTGTATCAAGGCGATCATCAATCACCAAGGGAAACTGTTGAAGTTGGCTTTCCGTCCGTTTTGTTCCCGAACAAGCCCGAATTGATCAAGCCTCGGTCGGCGTCGACGCCGGGTCGGCGGTTGACATTGGCGGAATGGATTGCTTCGAATCAGAATCCGTGGGCGGCTCGGGTCATTGTGAATCGATTGTGGCAAGTTCACTTTGGGCGCGGGCTGGTCGACACGGCGAACGACTTTGGATTGTCTGGGGCGAGGCCGACTCATCCCGAGCTATTGGACTGGTTGGCTTCGGAGTTGGTTCATAGCGGTTGGTCGTTAAAGCATATCCAACGTTTGATTGTCACAAGCCGAGTTTATCGATTGGTACCCGTTGGGCCATCCGATCGAGAGCGCGGACTGGTTTCGCTACACGAGGGAATGCGTCGTTTGTCTGCTGAGCAGTTGCGAGACAGTATGTTGGCGGTATCGGGATTGCTGCAAAACAGAATGGGAGGGTCTCCCGTGTGGCCTGAGCTGGATGCAGAGATCTTGCAAGCCAACCCAGCTTTTCTGGACGACAACGAGACCAAGACCAAGGGTTGGTATCCATCACCGAAATCGGAGCAGACTGTTCGAAGCATCTTTTTGATTCAGAAGAGGACGGTGCGAATTCCTTGGTTGGAGACGTTTGATCTACCGGAAAATTCTACTTCGTGTGCGCGCCGCGAATCATCCATCGTGGCACCACAAGCATTGTCGTTGATGAACGGTGCGTGGGCCAAGCAGGCAGCGGTGGCATTGGCGGAGCGTGTGAATCGGATGGATGCGGTTCAAGAGTTGTCTGCAGGGAAATCGCAGATCGCTCGGTGTTTTCAAGCGGTTTTCCAGCGCGAGCCGACAGCCACCGAGTCCGAGCAATGTCAGTTATTTTTGAAGACGCGGTCGGTGGCCGAATTGTGTTTGGTATTGCTTAACTCGAATGAATTCACGTTCGTCGAATGATCTGCGGGGCTCAACGGGGACAAGCTGCGGTCGGCGAGGCCTTGATTTTTCGCATACTTGGGAAGAAACTCTGAGAGTGGCCAACTAAATCTGCGCGCGTGACCAATGCCGCGTTTAAGAAACATTTAGCCAACAAATCGTTACCAACTTCAATTGAGGTCATCGATTATGCATCGAAAAGCTGAAGCGATATTGCAAGCGGAATATCTTACTGCTCGCTCCAAGATTCTCGATTTGGCCGCTACGTTGGATCGAATCGATCGTGGCCAAGGTTCTATTGCCGATAATGCTCAGATGACGTTGCTCATGGACGCCATGAAGATCTTGCTTGGCAATGAAAGCGAGCGTGCGAAAGCCGTCCAGTTGCATTTCAGTCGTAGCTACGACGCCGATTGGCGCACCAAGTTGGCTGTGGACGAAGCGAAGCGATAAGGCTCGGGCAGATGGCACGGTGCTGACGACAATTGATGTGACATGCGTGGCGCGAACTGGCTTGAGATGGTTCTGAGGATTTTGAAAAGGAAGTTATGACGCATGTACTACATCGACCCACATATTCACATGGTTTCGCGCACTACCGACGACTACGAAACTTTGGCCAAGATGGGATGCGTCGCGTTGAGCGAGCCAGCTTTCTGGGCAGGTTTTGATCGCGGGAGCGTGGAAAGTTTTCGCGACTACTTCCGGCAGCTAACGGAATTCGAGCCCAAGCGGGCGGCACAATTCGGAATCCAGCATTTCACTTGGTTGTGTATTAATGCCAAGGAAGCGGAGAACGTCTCGCTGTCACGCGAAGTCATCGCGATGATTCCCGAATTCTTGGACAAGTCCAACGTCTTGGGGATCGGCGAGATCGGGCTTAACAAGAATACTCGCAACGAATCGATCATCTTCCTGGAACATATGGAATTAGCCATCAAGTATCGCCAGCAGATATTGATCCATACACCCCACCTTGAAGACAAATACCAAGGGACGCGTATGATCCTGGACATGCTTAACGGCGATTCTCGCATTGAAAAGAGTCGAGTTCTGGTGGACCACGTCGAGGAGCACACGATTGGGGCGGTCTTGGATGCGGGTTATTGGGCGGGGATGACGCTTTACCCGATCACCAAATGCACTCCGCAGCGGGCGGCCGACATGATCGAAAAGTATGGTACGGAGCGGTTGATGGCGAATTCGGCGGGGGATTGGGGTCCGAGCAAGCCGACGGCGATCCCTGATCTGATCATGGAATTGCGGAGGCGCGGTCATTCTTCTGACACGATTAGAAAGGTTGTGTACGAGAATCCGGTTAAGTTCTTCTCGCAAAGCCCCAATTTTAACATTGCGCAGCATTGAAGCGTCAACAAAGCTTGTCGGAGCGGGGTTGGGCACTTATAGTAAAACCCTGGAAAACGACGTAAACTCAGACGAAATTCGGTACTTGTCGCTGCTTCTACTGCGTTGTCTAGGCTTATTCTTTGGGTTCGAAAGTAGATTCTTTGGGTGTGAAAGTAGAGCAATTGTCCTCAATTGCTTGGAAAACGATTAGGGTAATCGTTCTTCACGGACGTTCTTCACGGAATCGCTGACGCCAAAAGAGGGCTTGGACGAAGCACTATTCACTCCTTCAAGGGATTGAACCACAGTGGCTTACGTGTCGTACAAGGGCTTGGTTGCATTCAAAGCGACCTTTTCACCTTGAAAACGTTGTCGATACTCGACTGAGTGGATTGATAGCGTCGAACCAGTGAATGCTCCTCAAAACACTCCTCAAGGCTCGAATTGTGCGGACCAACCTTCCGTCGGCTTTGTGGTAATTACGCAATGTTGCTTCGGAGAAACCGAATGTCGGTCCAAACTGCACCAGAGTCCACTGCCACCAAAACTGCTAACAGCGACGTGGTTATCGAAACCCGAAATCTCAGCAAAGTCTATCGCGACTTCTGGGGACGCAAGAAAGTCCATGCTTTGAAAGCACTGGATATCGAAGTCCGCAAAGGGGAGATTTTCGGTTTGCTGGGTCCGAACGGATCCGGTAAATCCACCACGATCAAGCTGATACTTGGTCTCCTATTCCCGACGTCGGGTCGCGCGTTCGTCTTTGGGAAAGAAGCTGGCGATGTTTCGAAGAATGAGCGAATCGGATATCTGCCGGAAGAATCCTACCTGTACAAATTTTTGAACGCCGAAGAAACCTTGGATTTCTACGGTCGGCTGTTCGACATGCCCGCCGCAGTACGTCGCGAGCGAACAAACGAACTCATTCAGATGGTTGGCTTGCAACGAGCTCGCCGTCGTCAGTTGAAAGAGTACTCCAAAGGGATGACTCGCCGAATCGGTTTGGCTCAAGCTTTGATTAACGAACCGGACCTTCTGGTGCTCGACGAACCCACCACGGGACTCGATCCAATCGGTTCCCGCGAGATGAAAGATTTGATCCTTCGATTGCGGGATCAGGGCAAGACCATTTTGATGTGTTCTCACCAGTTGGCCGACGTACAAGACGTTTGCGACCGAATTGCGATTCTCCATCAAGGCGATCTCAAAGAGTTGGGACGCGTGGATAGTTTGCTCAAGGTTCGCGACGTTACCGAAGTTCATGCTCGAGGATTGTCCGACGCGGCAAAGAACGAAATCGCGGACGTGATTAAGAAACATGGCGGTCAATTGGTCCAAATGGACAATCCGACCACGACCATGGAAGAGCTCTTTTTGGACATTGTTCGCGAGAGCGATCAGCGACCAGGCCACCGCGGCACCGGCGGTTGATTTATTGTTGACCGGTTTTCCTAGCATTTGCACAAAGCTTTTTTGGTTCATTCATGCGATTTAAGCCCGACCAATTCTGGAGTTATTTCGAGTGGCTATTCGAACAAGGAGGGCTCTTTCAAGGGTTCCTTCTGACGCTCGTACTTGCCGTCCTTGGATTCCTTGTAGGTTACCTTGTCTCCCTGGCTCGAAGCGGCCCCAGTGAAGGCTTCTATGCCGTTGCCAAAGTCATTCGCGAGTTTTTTCGCGTCGATTTACCGCGCACAAGTTGGCGCCGAATTGTCGCTATCGGGCGTTTGGCGTTCAAGGAAGCGCTTCGTCGTCGCGTTTTGGTAATCGTCGCAATCTTCGTCGTGATCATCATGTTTGCGGGCTGGTTTCTCGATACCGAATCGTCGAACCCTGCCCGTCTGTATATCAGTTTCGTGGTGACGGCAACAAACTACATGGTGTTGTTGCTTGCGCTGTTTTTGAGCACGTTCAGTTTGCCTGCGGAAATCAAGAGTCGTACGATTTATACGATTGTTACCAAGCCTGTCCGACCAACCGAGATTTTTATCGGTCGCGTAGTTGGATTCGGTACAGTGGGAACTGTGGTGTTGGTTGTCTTGGGCGTGCTCAGTTATTTGTTTGTGGTTCGTGGGTTGCGGCATGATCATGCCGATAAATCTTTTTCGGCGTCGGAAATGGTGGGTGAAACTACTTTTGACCGGTCCCACAAACATACCTTCAAGATCGGTCCCGAAGGTTTGGGCGTCACCTCCGAAGCGAATGGCCATCAGCACACGGTCAAGCGAACCACACAGGATGGTCGCGATGTATTTGTTTTCGGCCCGGCTCAAGGCGAGTTGGGGGCACGTATTCCGATTTTCGGTAAGTTGCGTTTCACGGGTGGAGATGGAAACGAAGGTAGCGGTGTGAGCGTCGGCTACGAATCCGAATATCACAAATGGATCGAAGGTGCTTCGCTCATGAGCGCGATCTGGAAATTCGACCAGATCAATGAAAGCAGTTTTCCGAACGGCCTGATGATGGAAATGTCCTTGGGTGCATTCCGTACTTACAAGGGTGATATTGTGACCGGAGTTCGAGGAACCATCGTTCTCCGAAACCCTGATCCCGAAAGCAATGTTGAGTCCGATCGTATTCCTTTCGTCGTTCAAGAATATCAGTTGGATCGACGACAGATCCCTGTTACGGTGAAGGGAACGAAAGATAAGCAATCGGTCGACTTGAATTTGTTCAAAGACTTGGCTCCCAACGGCGAGTTGGAAGTCATCATCCGCTGCGAAGACAGTGGTCAATATTTCGGGATGGCTGCGGCCGACGTGTCGCTGCGTGCCGGTGACATGCCTTTCTGGTGGAATTTTACCAAAGGCTACGTCAGTATTTGGTTGCAGATGATGATCGTTATTTGCTTTGGAGTGATGTTCAGCACCTTCTTGTCAGGGCCGGTTGCGATTGTTGCAACTTTGTCGTTCTTGATTTTGGGATTCTTTGGCGGATTGGCCACGGATGTCATCAACAACAAAAAAGAAGGTGGTGGACCCATTGAGTCATTGATTCGTATCGTCACGCAACGCGGGGTGATGACCGATCTCGACTTGGGTAATCAGCCCCTGGAGCGAGTGATCAAGGCAGTGGATCGAGGCGTCATGGAAAGTCTAGAATTGCTGACTTCGGGTTTGCCTAACTTTAACAACCTTGGTACGTCGGACTTCTTGGCTTATGGCGTCAATCTTTTTGGTGGCTTGCTCGGACGGCACATGACCATGACGCTTGGTTATTTCGTATTGACCTGTATTGTGAGTTACTTCTTCCTGAAGACTCGGGAGATGGCGGCATGAAACTAGCATCCTTTCGTCGAAAACTGATCTATATCATTGCGATCGTTGTATTGCTGGTACCTGTATTTATTCTTGGCCAACCAAGCGTGCCTGGTAAAAGCGATGGCACGGGAAGCAGCCAAGGCGGCACCCTTGCGCAGATTCGCGAACGTTACAACATTGGCCAAGCCGATTTGGGTCAGATCGATCCAGCCAGCGAAAGCATGAAACTGGCGACGCTCGGATTGCGAGGAGTAGCGTCCACGATTCTTTGGCAAAAGGCCGAGTACTACAAGAAAGAATCCCTTTGGGAGCGGTATGCCGCGACGCTCAATCAGATTTCATTGCTCCAACCTCACTTTATAAACGTCTGGGAGCATCAAGCGCACAACTTGAGCTACAACATCTCGGTTGAATTCGATGACTACAACCAACGATATGAGTGGATTAAGAAGGGTATCGATTACTTGGTAAAGGGTACCAAGTTCAACAAACGCCAACCCATCTTGCAGTGGGATTTAGGAATCTACACCGGTCAGAAAATTGGAACTGCCGACGAGCAAACTTTGTACCGCGAGTTATTTCGCAATGATACGGAGTATCACAGCCATCTCATTTCGGAAGGGCTGGATGTGCGAACGCCCGATGCTTTGGGTGTCGATCAAAAGCCCGATCATTGGCTGGTGGGCCGATTGTGGTTTATGAAGTCGTACGATTTAGTTGATGGTGGAGCCTACTGCCGGAAGTCGCCGCATATTTACTACAGTGATGGACCAAAATGCCAGCTTCGTTTTTGTGAAGCTATTGAAAAAGAGGGCATCCTGGACGAGCGAGCCAAGTATCAGTGGATCAAGGCAAGCGAATGGTGGCGAGAGTTCGGAAATCGCGATGTGTTGACCACCTGGGGGCACACCGTCAAGATGACTGGTCTCGATGCGGCTAAGGAAGTTTACAAGCAAGCCCTGGACGCGTTCAATGCATACGTTGGCGATGCACGAGAAAAACTCCTGGCGTCGCTGCGAGATAATTTGAGTGCCGAGGATAGAGCGTTGATTGACGCACCTTCGGAGAGCTTGAATATGGATCAGCGCCGTCGAATTGGTTCGATCCTGGGCCGTCTGCAGCCAACGACGTTGGCCGTGGCGGGTTCCGTGGCGGTCGACAAGCGATCCAAGGCAATAGAACTTGGCACGAAAGTTAATGATGCTGCTGAGTTCTTGTCTCACTTGGAGTCGTACCGTTCGCAAGTGAACTACGATTATTGGCAAATTCGTCCGATAGCTGAGCAAAACGATGTCACTCTGCGTGCACGTCAAAAAATGTTTGATGCTGACACCAAATTGACAAAAGCAGATGTCGACGGAGCATTAGCGGACTACGACGCTGCTTGGGTGGATTGGTACAAGGTATTCGCTCGCTGGCCTCGCATGATGACAGACGATGCGGGAAGGGACGTGATGGATTCGCTCAAACGTTACAAGCGAGTCTTGGATAAAGATTACCCAGAAGATTTCGTATTAGCCGAATTTGTTGTCTTCTATGAAATGTATATAAAAGGTGGGTTCGATTTCGAAGTGGAAAAGTTCCTTGAGAAATGGAACAAGCAAGCCGAGGAGATTGGCAAGGACGAGATTAACTTTTTCAAGGAGTCCATGCCTCGTGAAATGGTCGACCAAATTGATAACAATTTGCCCGAACCCCAATCGCCAGAAGAGAAACCTTCGACCGATTCGCAGCCGCCACCAACGGAACCATCAACAACTGTTCCAGATACTGGCAGTGAGTTCACCCAGCCCGCAGCTCCTGAAGCGCCAGCAGCCGCTCGACCACCACAACTCGAAAATCCATCGCTACCCAAGTAGAAAACCGGAGTCGGAAAGAAACCGAATTTCAGAAACAAGTCCGGTACCTGAACGCTGGTCATGGGTTTGATTTGGGATGTGTCGATCGGCGGTCAAAGTATCGCCTTCAATTTTGCACAGACCTTGTGTCTGACTTTTCAGATGTGAGGGGCGTAAAAAGGCTTTGAGTCGATTTAGTTGCGAATCCGTGCGAGTGCTTGCTTTGTAGGGTCGGGATTTGCCGAACTTGCCTGGAAAACCTTGAACCCTTGAGAAATCGGGCTGCTGCCCTAAAAAAAGCCGTGCACGCAAACGC
>JANMNK010000855.1:0-2901 GCA_031373875.1 Pirellulaceae bacterium
TTAACGCGGGCACTCAACGCATCTATAGAACGGCGGCAAGCTCGCAGCCAAGTCCGTGTACCGCTCAATTACGATCCCGAATTACCGATCACTGCTCATCGTGATGAAATTATTCGGCTCATCAACGATCGCCAAGTTATCATCGTCTGTGGCGAAACAGGGTCCGGCAAAAGTACGCAATTGCCCAAGTTATGTTTGGACGCAGGGCGCGGCCGGTCGGGGATGATCGGACACACTCAACCGAGACGGCTCGCAGCACGCTCCATTTCTCATCGACTGGCCGATGAACTCGAAACTCAAGATGGGCAGCTCGTCGGTTTCAAAATTCGATTTACCGACCGCACGGATCCACTTACGCTTGTCAAGTTGATGACGGACGGCGTGCTCTTGGCCGAAATCCAGCGAGACCGATTTCTCGATGCCTACGACACGATCATTATCGACGAAGCCCACGAACGATCATTGAATATCGATCTGTTGATTGGATACCTGCGGCCGTTAATGGACCGTCGTCCGGATCTTCGTTTGATCATCACAAGTGCGACGATCGATGCCGAGCGATTCGCCGAGCACTTTCATGACGCATTAGGTCCAGCACCCATCGTCAATGTTTCGGGAAGAACTTATCCCGTAGAACTCCGCTATCGCGATCCCTCGCAACGTGCTCAAGCGGATGAAATCTCCGAAGATGCAGCTTGGATTGCTGAAATGATGTCCGCAGTGGATGAATTGTTCGTCGAAGGCAACGGCGACATACTGGTCTTCTTGCCAAGTGAGCGCGATATACGCGATGCGTCGAAACACTTGCGGGGGCATTTGACACAAAGCGGTGAACTGCAGCGAACTGAGGTGTTGCCGCTTTATTCGCGACTGACCGAACCCGAACAGCAAAGAATTTTTCAACCCCATCGCGGTCGCCGCATTGTGCTGGCAACCAACGTCGCCGAATCCTCGTTAACCGTGCCGGGGATTCGATATGTCATCGACACCGGCACGGCTCGAATTAGTCGCTATGCCCCTCGAAGCAAAGTTCAACGGTTGCCGATCGAAGCGGTATCGCAAGCTTCGGCGGATCAACGAGCAGGCCGCTGTGGTCGCTTGGGACCTGGCATCTGTATTCGTTTGTTCTCGGAACAAGATTATTTAAGTCGTCCTCGATACACTACACCGGAAATCAAACGAACCAACCTTGCCTCGGCCATTCTTCAAGCGCGCATGCTGGGCATCGGAAATTTGGATCAGCTCCCGCTCCTCGATCCGCCACGTCCCGAAATGATCCGCGACGGTTACGCGACGCTGCATGAACTTGGTGCCTTAGACGATCGCGACGAATTGACGGCAATCGGTAAAAAGCTTGGACGATGGCCGGTCGATCCGCGCGTAGGCAGGATGATTTTAGAAGCCGATCGAAACGGTTGCTTAGCCGATATCCTTATCATCGCAAGCGCATTAGAAGTCCAAGACCCTCGGCTTCGTCCACCCGAGAAACAACAAGCGGCAGACGAGGCACAAGCGAAATTCGTCGATCCTAACAGCGACTTTCTCAGCTTCCTCAGGTTGTGGGATTTCTACCATCGACTCAAAGAAGAACTTGGACGAAGCCGACTTGAACGAGCCTGCCGCGACAGCTTTCTATCGTTGCCTCGACTTCGCGAATGGGCCGATATCCATCGACAGCTATCGGAGCTTGTAACGCAACAAGGACTGAAATCGACACAGAGAATTGCCAAACTCGGTTTGGTCGAGCCTCCTACGCGCGCAGACGAACTTGCGGAGAAGGAAGCAAGGAGCAAACAGCACAAGAACAGTAAATCGCCTCCGCAAACCGAACAGCAACCCAAACTCCCGGCAGGCTACGACCGCATCCACCAAAGTTTACTTGCCGGGCTGCTATCGGGAATCGGGATGCTGGACGATGAAAAAAATTACAAAGGAGCCGCGAATGTCGATTTTCAACTTTGGCCTGGTTCCGGTTTGCGTCAGCGTCGGCCCAAGTGGATTGTTGTTTCGGAAATCATCGAGACGCATCAGCGATACGGTCGTACGGTTGCTCGGATCGACCCTCTTTGGATCGAAACACTTGCAAAGCATTTGCTGAAAGCGCACTACGATCAACCGCATTTCAGCCGCAATACCGGCTCGGCCATGATCTACGAACGCAAAACACTTTTTGGATTGCCGGTAATACCTCGTCGGCGCGTTCCCTTGGCCCCGATCGATGCTGCACTTGCGAGAAAGATCTTGATTGACGAAGGAATCGTCGAGCAGCAGCTTGTTTCTCGCGCGAACTTTTACCGCAAAAATTGTGAGTTACTCGAAGAAGTCCGCGAGTGGGCCAGTCGAACGCGACGCCGAGATTTAGTCATTGATCCGTATTTTCTGTCGCAATTCTATCACCAGCGAATTCCCAGCACGGTTGTAGATCGCGGGAGTCTCGAAGCTTGGGATCGTCAGCTCAAACAAGTAACGCGCAAAGAAGTACCGTCGGGACAAGCGAAATCCAGTTCAGCGGACGATGATCCTGTGGAGCCATCAGCTTATTTGAAATGGGATGATTTGGTTCCCGATTTGGATCGAGAACGGATGGTGGATTCGTTTCCGGCTTCGATCAAGATTGGCGAAACGGACTTGCCGGTTACCTATCGATTCGAGCCGGGTGACGCAAAGGACGGTGTAACAATCGCAGTCCCGCAAGCTGGCTTGGCGCAGCTCGATCAAGAACGACTGGAATGGCTTGTGCCGGGACTTTTGGAAGAGAAGATACTCGCCCTCATCAAATCGCTTCCCAAACGATTGCGTCGCAATCTTGTTCCTGCACCGGATACCGCGAAAAAACTCGCGGACGCTTGGTCAGCGACAAATCCTGTGCGAGAACCGTTTTGGCCAACGCTTTGCAAACGT
>JANMNK010001246.1:0-11866 GCA_031373875.1 Pirellulaceae bacterium
CGGCGTTCGCGTTATCGAGCCAAACGGTCCAATATCACCATATCCCATGTCATCGATGTAGATGATAACGACGTTAGGTAACGATTGCTGAGCGACTACATTACCGCAGAACAACATCAGGAGAACAACAATCAACGGCAAGGAAATCGCAGTGGCTGATTTTATTTTCATGTTTGCCTGAAACTATCAAAGTCAGAATTGAATTGCCACAATCGATATGTACACAACGATTCGGAGCGTGGATTGCGTCTTCGCGTGTGTTCGCAATCGACATTTCTTGTCAAAGGGGATTATCAATGTCAAGAAAGTGCGTTGGCTTTTTCTGATTGTGACATGCGCAAAAATTCGCGTCGACTACAATCAAGCTTCTTAAGACGCAATTCAGTGGAATCCGTTATGAATCCTGGCAGCGAAAACGAACTATTTGCACTTGGCACCAACGAAACCGAGCGAATCAACGCCAAAGCTTGGGATCGCATGGCAAGCCTCCAGCATCCCTTGGCGACTCCCGCGAAAGATGATGAATTAGCAAAGCCACTGTCGATTGTCGACGAAATTGGTTGGCTTGGCGGAAATATTCGCGGCTGGCATGTTCTGTGTTTGGCGGCCGGCGGTGGGCGACATAGCGCGCTATATGCGGCGGCAGGTGCTCGGATCACTGTTGTCGATATCAGCCCTGGCATGCTCGAGATTGACCGACAAATCGCGATCGACAAGAAATTCGACTTTCGCTTATTTCAAGCTTCGATGACTTCGATGCCCATGTTGCGAGATGGCGAATTCGACTTGGTGATTCATCCGGTTTCGACTTGTTATGTTAGCGATATCCATTCGGTCTTTCGCGAAGTATCGCGCGTGCTCAAACCCGGCGGACTGTATATCTCGCAGCACAAGCAACCTGTAAACCTTCAGGCCAGTCTCCAACCACGGGCTGGACACTACGTTATCGATTACCCGCCCTCGAGTACGAACCGTGTATCGCCAACATCCGTTCCCAGTCGGCTACGTGAACCGGGCACCCATGAATTTGCCCATTCGTTGGAGTCGATTATCGGTGGAATCGGCCGAGCGGGGATGGTGATCGAAGATTTGGTCGAGCCTCGGCATGGTCGCGTCGACCAGCCCATCGGATCATTCGCTCATCGATGCCATTTCATTCCACCTTATATCCGCGTCAAAGCCCGTCGTCCGGCGGACGTTCATAAAGCCAAGTTCTTATCGATCACGTAACGCCAAATTTTTTGGAAGCGTACGGAATTTGACGTGTAGCTACAATTGCCGTAAGTCAAAACAGACGCATGTTGTTTTTCGCCAGCATTCGGCACAATCAAAATCGAAAAAAGCTCGATTTCCCTCGTTTTGCTGCGTTTGTTCCCGGGCGCGTTACTTATTTGCGGATACGGTTTGTGGCCATTTGCCGCCCTGGGAGCGTCCGCAAAGTTGCACATTCGGCGTTCGAGAAGTTCTAACTGCGGTGTATGATTAGGAACTGTCAGTTTTGATGTCTCTGAGAGAACCGCATACATGCTAGTAGATCAGCCAACTTCAACGTTAACTAAATGGACGCTGGGAATAGTCGTTCCACTTATCATTTGCTTAATCGGTTTTGGGGTTCTATGGGGAATGGGCTCGACGCGGCCTGATCGAGTTGCTGAAGACGGCGATGATCCGGTATCGCGATTGATTCGAATTCCCACAGTTGCAGTCAGCTCGACTCTGCCGTATCCCGAAGGTCAACCGCTCGACATCGAAGCGAACGGTGTGGTCGTTCCCTTTCGACAGATCAATTTGGCCGCCGAAATCGCTGGCAAGATCAAGACCAAGAGCCCAAATTGTCAGATTGGTCGATTTGTCAAAGCAGGAGATGTCCTTTTAACGATCGATAAAACCGATTACGAATGGGAAATCGAACGATTGACGGCGCTGCGAGATTCCGAGCGTGCTCAACAGAAAGAGTGGGAGCAAGATGTCGCCAACGCTCAACGAGTTCTCAAATTGTCGGAAGAAGATCTCGCTTTGCAAGAGCGAGAAATCGAGCGTCTAGAAAACCTCCCCAAGGGCTTCGCCAGCGAAACCGAACGTGACCAAGCTCGTAAAGCTCGACTGGCCAGTCAAAACCAAAAATTGTCAATCCAAAACCAGTTAGAAGCGTTAGCAACTCGCCGAACGCGGACCCTCTTGGCCGAGCGTCTAGTCGAAGCACAGCTTGAACAAGCGAAAGTCAATTTAGCGCGAACCGAAATCCGCGCCCCCATCGCCGGCGTCATTATGACAGAGTCCGTCGAAGTGGACTCCTATGTTCAGAAGGGCTCTGCTCTGTGCATCATCGAGGACACGCAACGTGTCGAAATTTCTTGCAACTTGCGCCCCGACCAAATGACATTCATTTTGGATCAAGTGGATAATTGCGTGGATCCCAAGGCAAACGAAGGATCAGATAGTTATGAGTTGCCTAGTACACAGGTTACTATCGCTTATTATGTGTCTGGCCGCGAAGACGAAGTGTATGAATGGCAAGCTCACTTGAGTCGGTACGAAGGGATTGGTATCGATCCTCAGAGCCGTACCGTCCCAGTCCGAATTACAGTTGACAATCCTCGCGAGTTCAAGCGTCGAGGCGAATTGGGCAATGAGGGAATTTCCGGTGCGCCTACCGCGTTAGTGCGCGGGATGTTTGTCGACTGCCTAATTCACACCAATCCGCGTCGACCGCTAGCACTGCTTCCCAAGCTTGCGTTTCGTCCAGGTAATCAAGTTTGGCAGTTCGTCGAGGACGATACGATTCTTTATAATCCTTCTTCAAAACTCGTTTCAACAGAGAATGTTGCTCCCAGCGAAGCCCAGCCAGCCAGCAAGGACGTCAAGGACATCAAGTCTGTATCCGCCAAAGGTGCTTTGAATCCGAAGGACTGGAAGACAGGGCGTTTGAAAATCGTCAACGACGTGAAAGTAGTTCGCCCTTATCATTCCCCTTCAAATCCAGAGGCGCAATTTTGGGTAATTGAATCCCAGTCTGATTTAAAAGCCGGAGATATGGTCATCACCACGCCGCTTGCAACGCTTCAAGGCGATGGAACTGACATGGTTCGTTACGAAGTCAAGGAAGCGAAGCAATGAACAAAGTACTCCAGTGGGCGGTAAAAAATGGTGCGGGACTCAATGTTCTCATCGCCATGGTTTTAGTTGGTGGGTTCTTTTGTTTTCTAGGCATGCAACGAGAGACTTTCCCGAACTTCCAGTTAGATGTGATCATGGTGAGCGTACCCTACCCTGGCGCTACACCTGACGAAGTGGAAAGCGGTATTTCTCAGAAGATCGAAGAAAGCATTCAATCACTCAGTGGGATTAAGAAGATCACGAGCATTTGCCGCGAAGGGAGCGGATTCACGCTTGCACAACTCGAATCCAACGTGACCGACCCCCAACGAATTCTTTCCGAGATACGTTCGGCCGTCGATCGAATCTCCGTCTTCTTTCCCGAAAGAAGCGAAAAAGCCACCGTTGAGCAAATCACGTTTCGCTCGCCCGCCATTCGCGTCGCTGTTATGGGGCCACAAACGCACACGGCGCATTCGGAATGGCAGCTTCGCGAGTACGCTGAATCCATTCGCGAACAACTGATGGAACTGCCTTCCGTTTCCCAAGCCAAAATTCAGAATGCAAAACCTTTTCAGATCGACGTCGAAGTAGACGAAACTGCGTTGCGAAAATATGGGTTAACGTTGTCTCAAGTTGCACAATTGTTACGGCGTGAAAATATTGAGTTGCCGAGCGGTCAACTAAAAAGCGAAGGCCAAGAAATCCTGTTGCGGGGGAAAAACAAGAGTGATGTCGGACAAGATATCCAGGAACTGCCCGTTATATCTAGACCCAATGGTGTCGTGCTTCGCGTCAAAGATATCGGCCGAGTTCGCGATGCCTTTGACGATGTTACCGCAATTACCGAAATCAACGGTCGACCCGCAATTGTGATTTCCGTCGAGCGGACGAGCGACGAGGACTTGTTAAAAATATCCGACGAAATAAATGCCTTGGTCAAAAGCGCCGACATCCCGCCAGGTTACGCATTGACGACCTGGGGTGACGAAAGCGTGATGGTTCGCGACCGACTCCAAATGCTGCGAGAAAACGGTATTCAAGGTGGCGTCATCGTCTTCTTGTTGCTGGCAATGTTCCTCAATCTGCGATTAGCTTTTTGGGTAGCGATGGGAATCCCTATCAGTTTGATGGGGGCTGGAATCGTGCTGATGTATATGGATCAAACGCTTAACATGCTGACGATGTTCGCGTTCTTGATGGCCGTTGGTATTGTCGTCGACGACGGTATCGTCATAGGCGAAAATATTTACGCTCATCGCATGATGGGCAAATCTAATTATCAAGCTTCCATCGACGGCGCCGTAGAAGTGTTACCAAGCGTTTTTTCGAGCGTGGCAACAACAGTCATTTGTTTTATCCCTCTGTTTTATGTTTCGGGAGTGATGGGGAAATTCATCGCCGTGATGCCAGCCGCGATCATCGCGATGCTCGTAGTATCTCTTGCTGAAGCGTCGTTTGCTTTGCCAGGACACTTGGCACATGAAAACGAGGCGCCCCGCACCAAGATTGCTTATCTGAAATCGCTCCTTGGCAGACTAATTCATCCGCTGGATGTGATGTTCACTTGGATAGCCAGTCACTGCAACGCGGCATTGGATTGGTTTGGCGAAATATTCTATGGTCGATTACTTAGACTTTGTTTGCGTTATCCCGGACTCCCTTTGTCAGGTCTATCGCTCATGGTTCTCGTGGGTGTCGGCATGATTCGTTCGGGAGTTGTTCCCTTCGAATTCTTTCCCGAACTGGATGGTACCACGATTATCGGACAAGTCATTTATCCGGATGGAACTCCTGCAACCGTGACGTTGGCATCCGCTCAACGGATGGAAACAGCTTTGAGGCGTATCAGCGAGCGAATCGACGATCAAGAAAGGGCGGCCAAAACCAGCAAGACGCCGATGCCTAGCGACCCTAGCGCGCCTCGTGGTCCTGTTATCCTCACGTCGTTATCTGTGGGTAGTGCAAGCAACGGAAACGACGCCACGGGAGATAGCATATCTGGTTCGCATGTAGGGCAAGTTCAAGTGGAATTGCACGATGCGACCCAGCGGAATGTGACGAGCTTTGAACTGATTCGCCAATGGCGGGAAGAAGCGGGAGTTTTCCCCGGTGCCGAGCGTGTCGTTTTCCAATCGGCCAACATGGGGCCAGGCGGCAAGCCCCTTGAGTTCAAAATCCTTGGCCCTCGCCAGGACGCCGAATCGATCGAAAAAGCTGTCGAAGCTGCCAAGATCGAGTTGGCGAACTACGCAGGCGTTTACGACATCCGCGACGATTCCAATCCGGGCAAATACGAATTCCAATTTCGAATTAAAGACCGCGCACAATCCTTGGGTCTGACTGTCTCCGACTTGTCCGAGACCATTCGCAACGCTTATTACGGCGCGGAGGTCATGAGACTGCAGCGAGGCCGACACGAAGTCAAGCTCATGGTTCGCTACCCGATGGATCAACGTCGGTCGCTGGCCGATTTCCAAGAGATTCGTGTCAGAGGTACGGATGGCGTTGAACGTCCAATCACGGAACTCGCTGATATCACAATCGCGCGAGGTTACTCGGAAATCAACCGGCTAGATCAACTGCGTTCCATTACCGTTTCCGCCGACGTGGATGTTTCCAAGACCAACGCAGCATTGGTTGCAACACGATTGCGTGAGACGCTGATACCTAAACTGTTGGAAGAATATCCGTCGCTACGCTTCCGGTGGGAAGGACAACAGCAAGAGACCGCCGAGTCGTTCTTTAGCTTAGTCGTAGGGTTTTCGATTGCTTTGCTGAGTATGTACATGTTGCTCGTCTTCGAATTCAGCTCGTATCTTCAACCTTTGATCATCTTGGCCATCATTCCCTTCTCCATGATCGGAGCGGTATTTGGACATGCCTTGATGGGATTGCCGCTAACACTCTTCAGCATGTTTGGAATGGTGACTTTGGCAGGCGTCGTCGTAAACGACTCAATCGTGCTGGTCGATTTTATCAACCAGTGTATTGCGGGAGGCATGACTCCAAAGCAAGCAATCCTCTCAGCAGGCTCGCGGCGACTTCGCGCAGTGTTCTTGACGAGCGTAACGACCATCGCGGGGCTGGCGCCAATTCTGTTAGAAAAATCGCTGCAAGCTCAAGTGCTAATACCTATGGCGACGAGTTTGGCTTTTGGATTACTGACCTCCACGTCGCTGGTCTTGATAATTGTACCATTGCTATTCCAAATCTACTCATGGCTAACAGATTCGAATGATGTCGAAACACAGAATGTTCCAGGTAAGTCCGAATCGACCTTATACGGCACGGGAGGAAATCCGCAAATCGCAACCATCAACTAGCGGTTCGACAAAAACCCGTAGAACGGCTCTCCCGGGCCGTTCCTCTATAGCCATCCATTCAACAACAAAGCCCACCACGCGATTCCCACGACCTTGCTACGCAGCACGTACCTGGCAAATTGCAAATTGCTAATCAGATTGCCCACGTATTCAGTGGCATCATCATTTGAATGACTCTGCTTCGCCAGGAAAGTTCTTCTTTTGGACATCGTCGCGAAACCGATTGATCGCATCGAGGGCTCTATCGCTAAGCGAATCGTATTGGCGAACAAACTTCGGCAGATATCCACTATTCCAACCAAGTAGATCGTTCGTCACAAGCACTTGCCCATCGCAGCTTGGGCCAGCGCCAATACCGATCGTCGGTACGCTTAGCATCTCGGTGATCTCGCCCGCCAATTCAGCCGGAACGCACTCCATCAAGACAGAAAACGCGCCCGCATCCTGTGCCGTTCGGGCATCACGAATCAACTGCAAGCGATCGCGTTGGACGTAGTAGCCACCGAGGGCATTGACGCTTTGCGGACGGAGTCCCACGTGAGCGATGGTCGCGATCCCTGCGGCCACCAATCGCTCGATGGTATCGGCTTGATCGGCACCGCCTTCCATCTTGATCGCTTGGCAGCCGGTCGCCTTGACGATCTTTGCCGCAGTTTTCACCGTGTGACGCACGCCAAGCTGTCCTACGGGAAAAGGCAAATCCACCACTACCATCGCTCGCTTGGCCGCGCGGACAACCATCTCGCCGTGATAGACCATGTCGCGAACGGTCACGCCAACCGTATTTTCGTGTCCTTGGACAACCATCCCCAAGGAATCGCCGACCAGCAAAATATCCACGCCCGCTTGGTCCAGCATTTGTGCCGTTGGAAAATCATAGGCCGTCAACATCGTGATAGGCTGACGTTTGGTTTTCATCGTCGACAACGTTCGAACAGTGACTTTGTCCTGCATTACATCTCTCAATTTTCCAGGTTCCAACAACCGTTTTGCACACTAAGTATTATAATGACTTGGCCGGGCAGCCTTGGTTAGCCCCTCTAACCGCATTTGCCGTTTCTTCTACAAATACGCTAAACTTGATCCGTGGCACCGTTGGCGGCTAAACTATTGTGATCCGACTACCCTGCCCCGCAGCTGTGTAGTATCGAACTGAATTCTTCAAAAAGCGATCCAAATCGGAGAGTGATTGAGTATGCATACGTTACGAACCGACTTACTAGTTTTGACGTTGTTGATGTGTGTTCCTGCTGTATTGAATGCTCAAGATCTTACGGTGCCCAAGAACGATGCCAAGATCGCCAAGTTCGAGGGTACGCTCGATGATGGCAAAGGCAATATGATCCAAATTGTGAATGACAAAGCTGAAAAGCGAATCGTCACGCTTCCCAAGGATATGACTCGCGTACGCTACTCGGCTCCTGCTTTACCTGAATGGTTATCACAAGGACTCTTTGTTCGTTTTTCGACAGAGCTGAATGATCAAGGGCAGGCTTCTCGCCCCGTAGCAACGCTCGAAGTCTTTCTACCCGATCCGCCGCAGACATTGCGACATCTGCCTCCCGAACAATTACGCCGCCAGATGCCGGGAATTTATCCGGCAGGCGCGGCAGCCGGTAACAATTTGCTTAACAATCAAGCTGGCGCCGGAAAAGGCGCAGGTGGAAACCACAACTACGATGTCGTTGGCCGATTGATTGGACTTGAGAAAGGCCGTATCGCAGTCCAGTGTGGTGACGTCGGGCTGCAGATGGTTATCGACGACAAAACGAAAATCAACGTGAATTCGTATGGGCTGGATTTAGCTCAAAAGGGAGACAAAGTTTCGGTCTCCGGGCTATCGAGCCCAAAGACGCCTGAAAATATTACGGCAGACAACGTCTATATCTCGCCAGTAAAGCCTTTGGGGACACCACCCGACCCATCGGAGATCAAAGCGGGTGACAAGACAACCGGCAAGAAAAAACCGAAAACGACGAAGCCACCGAAACCACCCAAGCCGCCTACCGAATAAGATCGGCCCATTTGATCCTTCGGGAATGGTAGGACGCAAAGCCAAGTTAACTGCACCGTATTCGGAAGTGCTTAAAGCATTAAGATGACCGCAAAGGATACTTGACCAAGGACTTAAATGGTCATTCGACAACGAACTTCATGTTAACTATTTAATTGCATCGTTGTTCACTGAAACGCCAAGCCCGATGATTTGGGCATGATCTGACAACAACAAATACTGGCTAGCAGAAATTAAGATTAGAACTTAAAAAAGAATGAGCCAATCTCAAAGTTCGAGTGCTGCCGATTCAATCGTAGTTCCCAGTCGACAGGAATCGCTCGACCGATTGAAACGCGCCAATCAATTCGTTTGGATTTCGGTTCCGACGCAAGTTCTTCTCATTGTGTTCTTAGTCCTGATAATTGATTGGCCCAAAGTCGTCCAAAATCTTTGGCTTCCCATTATCGCCGTCACGGCCATGATCGGCTCGACCTTGCAGGGAGTGCTGATGTTCAGTCTCGGCGCGAAAAAAGAGATTGGAAAAATAAGAGAGGATGCGAAATTCGGGGAGTTCGACAAGTACCGGCTTCGCGAATTGTACAAGAACACGTTGGACAAACTGGGACTGCCCGACGAAGGGTTGCCCGTTTATATCACTCCCGACAAGACGCTGAATGCGGGAGCCCTGCATCTCGGTTTGGCAGGACTCGTCAAATCGCTCAATGGCATTTACCTCAATCGCCAAATCCTGCACAAACTCGAAGCCGACGAAGTGCAAGACACAATGGGACACGAGTTGGGCCATTATTATCGGCACTATTTGCTTGGCGAGAGATTTCGAATTATCACGCTGACGTTGGGCGGTCTGGTCGGCATCTTCGTTGCCCAATGGCTCGACATGACCGATGTATTTGCTTTTGGAATCCTTTCGGTTTGTGCTTGGGTGTTTTGGTTCATTTCTTCGTTACCGCATGCACGAAACATTCGCGCGATAGAATTCTTGTGCGATGATTTCGGCGCGCAGGTCAACGGTGTTGTCGTCAGCATCAATTCCCTGCTCAAGTTGGGAGCGGATGCCGAGGTTCAATTAGCCATCTTGCACAAGACGGTTCTTGCCAACAAGGACTCGCGATTAAACGCTTCCGAAATGGTCGAAGGGATTCTCGAAGCGATTCCCTACGGCCACGCGTCTCGCGAAGAACTGGAAAAAGCGGTTGAGAATTCGTTAAAGAAGCGTTCGGCACAAGTCAAGAAAACGTCGATCGCTGGATTGATCCGTTATCTGTGGATTGGCGATGGCGACGGCGATGCCAAAGCCGAGTTGTTAGAACAAGCAAAGCAGTTAGCGAAACTTCAATCCCAGCCCCGTTTGCAGTGGGAGACACTGTTATCCGAGCCATCGCGAATTCGATTGAATGAAGATCAAGTCGAGCAGTTGGTCGCCATGATGGAACGCAATCCGTCCCTGCCGCTATTTCGCGTTCAAACAACTGCAGAGCAAAGGGCCGACGAACATCCCCCGCTCGAAGCTCGCATCCTCTACCTCTGGAAAAACCGCCGCGAAATCGAACAAGAAAAACCCCACCTGCGCCGCCTAGCAACATCGCGATTCTGACGCGTCGGCTTGATCGGTGTCTCGATCCATTCAGCTGTTTTAATCAATCGAATGCGCGGTTGATTCGATCGATTGCCCAACAAAGTTATTGTCATCTACCGCTATCTCGGATAATGACGTTTGTTTTAGCTTGCTCTGCTTCTGCCGCTTTTATAATTTTGTTGGCCTTCGACTGTCCAATGCCGATGCCATCTAGATACTGCCGGACCAGATTTACCCCCAGTTCCACAAGTTGACGCAATATCGGAGGACTTTCCTCCCGAGTAAAGGGTCAAACAAGGACAGACATATGCTTTGCATTACGGAAGGCCGACACGGTAGGGGGAGACGTATGGGCTGCCCGGGAACGTGGTGAGGCCTTCGAAGTAGCCGTTAGGGACGCCGCGGCCGCTAAAGTTCGCGACGTTGACACCCATGGAATCAAAATAACTGAACGTGAGCACGCCGCCGGTTAGGTCCCAGGTTCCACTGTAGTCGGGATTGCCCGGGAACGTGATCGTACGAAGGCCGGCGCCGTTGTCATGGAACTGCGTGATGTGCGAGGTGACCGAACTCGGGAACTTCGTGCACTCGAAGTAAGCGGTAAGGGAGGTGCCGGTGCAGTGCTTGTTCTGGACGTCAACATCGAGCGGAACGGAGTTTGGATAGTAGCTGAGGACGGCGATTTCCGTGTCGCTATTATTATCGGGGTCGTCCTCCGGCTGCGTTGTGGTGGTCGCGCTCGCCTTGATCTCGAGGGCGCCGGTCTTCTCCGGGAGCTGGATGCTGAAGGTCACTGACTTCTGCTTGTGCCTCTTGATCGTACCCAGGTTGCCGATAAGGCGCGTGCCCGCATCGGTTCCGGTCGCGCCGGCGAGAGCGAGGGTCGGCGTCGTGTAGCTCATCAAATTGCCCATGATGTAGACCTGTGGACTGGTGGCAGTCTTCGGCAACTGAATAGTAATCTGTACGCCCGCGGCGTCTTTGTTGCCGATGTTGGCGACCTCCACCGTATAAGTGCCTGTCGAATAGACGGGCGTCAGGGCGGGCGGTGTGATGCGAACTGATAGGTTAGGCTTGGCTTGAGAGTAGGCGGTCGAGGCCGCCAAGAAAAACGAGAGGCCGATCGTCAAGTTGGCGATTGCTCGAGTGGGGGTGACAGGAATTCGAAATAACATGGGATGTCCTTTCTTGAAAGCTCAGGAAATTGTCTAGCTCAATAAATTTGATTGAATTATTCGATCAATAAGAAGCCGCGTCCGTAGGCAGGATAACGTCATGCTGGCAATGATTTTTTTCATGGCCACACTTGTAATATCCACGGGACGACGCAAAACCCTTCACGAAAAATAGCTTTTTTAAAATTTTTCGTAATTGCTTACCGAGTGGCGATGGGTAATGGCAGTGCCAAAGGCGCTGGGCAAGTTAGCTGCTGTCGAATGAATGTAGAAGGATCAGCAAGCCGCTGCGGGCATGTTCGAAGCACACTCATGCTCGTTGATCGCGCCGTGGCACCTGCTTCAGTCCGATTGCCGCCCCAAACCTTGCGATTGACCACTGCCGGTCGGATCGCCTGTTCGCCACGCCAGTGATCTGCGTATTCACCCAGAGGTCGAAGGAACCTAACTATTTCAATAAATCAAACGGGGACGCACAGGCAAAAGGGGACATTCTACTTAATTAGCTTTTTGGGCCTGCCTCGTGGTCGAAGTGAGGATTCCAAGCCAAGTTTTTTGGCGGTTGATGCCTGCCATTGAGTATTACCAAAGGGAGCGCCGCGGGCAAGACTGTGCCGTAGTGAACTGAGTTCCGCTTCGCTCTGCACGCCGTTCACCAGACGTGTCCACTGGGACG
>JANMNK010000863.1:0-2162 GCA_031373875.1 Pirellulaceae bacterium
TTCCTTGCCCAACCCTCCCTGTAAAAATATTGTCAATAACAAGTCGTTATCACGTTGCGGCCTGATGTAGATTGCATCAAAAGATGCTTAACACCAATGGTCCTGTGCCCATCGTTTCAAAAAGCGATTCGCAGTAACGAACGGGCGTTCTGCTTTTCAATGCGAAGAACAATTACGAGTACGTGCATAAAAAAAGCCGATGAGTCGAACCACCTTTGAGGCGTTCAACACATCGGCTTACTTATCAACTAGCCCCCTGGCAAACGCCAAGTTGCTATTCAGTTAGTCTTCCGTATCCGGTCAAAATCAACGTGACTCTCTCCTTGGTTCTTCAGTCAAATTTCGGCTGTGAACGATCCGTTCGACTACTGGATCTCAGCATGAAGTATGGGTGTTCCGAGCGTTCGTAAACCGAAGTTGCAAGCTTAGGGCTATTGTCATGCTACGGTAAGTGGCGCTACAAAGCAATCATTCGCCCGGATTTTGATGATTCGGGAATTGATCTAAATTCCTTTTTTGCTAACAACGAACCATTGAGAAGTTACCAGAGCAACCAACTATTTACTGCTCGTTTTGGAACTCTTACTATGAAGCTAATACGGTCATTTAAGAAATTCAAAAGCCGGTTCCTGACACATTCGTAACAGTCAACGCCCACTGAATTAAGGTCGATAGTTTGCTAAAGTCCCGCATATTTGCCAGTCTACTGCCTCCGGAATATGTCAGGTCATCAGGGGAAAACGCAATATGTTGCAGAGCGATGATTCACTTTGGAGAGAGCTACGTTATCGCTGGGGAACCGCATCAGGTACTTCGCGTTACATCCAGCACTTGTCAAAGTTGGAACGTTCCACTGCTGACATCTGGGAAGATGTCTACGAGGATTTCTGTGATGGGCCGCGAGTATGGTCTGCGGGAATTGCACTTCTTCCCCATTTGACGAACTTGGCATCGATGAATATTGGAACCGCAAAAGCCCTCCATTTTCTTTTTACTGCTGCTATTTTGTTGCATTGCGTTACATTGGATGGCGGCCGAATACGCAACTTGACAAAGGTCCTTCCGAACGGAGATGTCTCGCCTAACAGGAAGTTACTTTCGCAAATGAAATGTTGGATTAGAGAAGCCCAAGTGCAAGGAAAGACGCTCATTCCCCATTTGTTTGCGATTCCAAGAAAGAAGAAACGTGAAACCGATGACCTGATGCTCGTGCTAGCCGCGTTTGATGGGTTTCCGTCACTTATTCAGCTTGAATTGCCGGATGTAGATGATTGCGAATAAGCTTCTTAATAGAATTTCGGCTATCTTGACCTTTGCAGACTCGTTGCGGAACCGAACCTGCACGAAATGCGGAATACATGTTCGATGCAGCATGTTCGTCCTTCCCGCAAACTTGTCTGCTGTAAATCGTTCATATCGTTGAATGTTCGTTCGGCCAATTGGAATTCGTAGAATGAAATACGCAGCAGTTTGTGTAATGGGATTAATTGTTGTAAACATGCTTGGGTGCGGTACGAGTTTCGAAAACCAATCACGGCCTCAAGTATCATCAACTACCGCTAAAGAGCAAATGAAATCGCTGGCAAGGCAGATTCGCAAAGGAATGACCACTCCAGAAATGATGCAACTGGAGTACAAGGGTGAACATGGAGAGCTTGGTGTCCGCGGAGTTAGGCAGCGTGAGTTTGCGCGGCCTCTGATGCTCAAGCTGGTCGCCTATGGAAAACCCGCCGA
This sequence comes from Pirellulaceae bacterium, assembly GCA_031373875.1. Classification (GTDB taxonomy): domain Bacteria; phylum Planctomycetota; class Planctomycetia; order Pirellulales; family Pirellulaceae; genus JANMGV01. Next base: position 1,735 of record JANMNK010000863.1, read on the forward strand.
AGAGCCTCTTTGGAAGCTAATAAATGACGAAGACGAAAGTGTTCGACGATCATGCGTCATGCTTCTCAACATTCGATCTGAGTATCCTTTATACGATGGTCCAAAAATCGATACTCGGTCGATTACGGAATTGTGCATTCCGACTTTGGAACGAGTGCTGACTTCGAAGGATTCGGAGGTTCAATTCACTGCATGCGGGAATCTCACGGATTACAAGGACTTCTCAGATGATTGCCTGGATCGACTGAGGCTCACATTGCCGAAGATTCGCGAATTGAAAAATGATGAAAATGCCGATGTGCGACGGATAGCTTGGACGGCTTACAATTCAGTCCTAGCTAGTTTGACGACGCGCGGTAAAACACCGGAAATCCGAAGTCAAACGTCTGAAGCATACAAAGAATTTCGTCAAGAGAAGAATTGGTAAG
>JANMNK010000902.1:0-1679 GCA_031373875.1 Pirellulaceae bacterium
GTCTTCGTAACACCCAATTCGACCCGATCGTTCACGTTGATTGTAAAGCCTTGATCGGCCGTCGATCCATCCGTCGACGTGGCGCGTACGGTGATTTTGTATGATTGGGCTTTTTCGCGATCGAGCAAAGAACCGTTGGCAACGGTAACGATCCCGGTGTTCGCGTCGATCGCAAAACGTCCGCCTGCGTTGTTTACCAAGGAGTATGTTACGGCGTTGGTCGTCGCATCGGCATCACTGGCAGCAGTGGTGATTCCAACCAAAGTTCCGGTGGCCGCGTTCTCATTGACTGCATTGATTGTTGTATTGGAATCACTTGGCGTCGTAACATCGAATTCGTCAAGATCGTTCAAGTTGATTGTAAAGACTTGATCGGCCGTCGATCCATCCGTTGACGTGGCGCGTATGGTGATATCGTACGAAGCGCTTATTTCGCGATCGAGCAAAGAGCCGTTTGCAACGGTAACGATGCCCGTGTTCGCATCGATGGCAAACCGCCCGCCTGCTGAATTGACTAACGAATAGGTGACGGTGTTATTGGTTGCATCTGCGTCGCTTGCCGAGGCTGTAATTCCCACGCTTGTGCCATTGGCAGCGTTTTCATTGACATTGTTGGCAACGAGGTTGGCGTCGGCGGGCGGGGTCACATCAAACTCATCGACATCGGTGATGGTGACACTAATGGCTTGCGTATCGGCAAAGGTTCCATCGGACACGCGAACGGTTACTTGGTAAATTCCATCTGCATTCGCGTCGGTAGGCATCTCGCGATTCCGGGCGGAAGTAAACGAGAGCGCGCCTGAACTGGCGTCGACGGCAAACAATCCCGCATCCGCTCCGCCGGAGATCGAATACGTCAGCGTCTGAGCTGGCAAATCCCCATCCGTGGCAATGACAGTCGTAACCGCCGTCGTGTTTTCAGCAACGTTTATCGCCGCTGCAGCTCCTCCACCATCGCTCGTAATGACGGGAGTATTATCGTTGACTGGGGTGACCGTGAAATTGTAGACGCCGGTGCTGGTAGTGCCCAATCCATCGTCAACCGAGAACGAAAATGAGTCGCTCGAAGTTTCCGTCCCGTTATGATCGTATGTAATGATTCCGGAATTTATGTCGGCTTGAGTGAAAGTGTCGTTGATTGCCAAGCTAGCTCCCGCACGGCGAAGATCTCCGTTGCTCGTCGCCGCTGTTACTGTGTAAATCAACTGATTTGGCGATTGTTCTACGTCGCTCGTAAGTAGGTTCGTATTGGAGATCGTGTTCCCCGTCGAGTTTTCCGCGACGGACTGCCCCAAAGAACGGACAACCACTTCCTCGTCGTTGACAGCAGCAATGTCGACCATTATCGAGTACGGACCGCTCTCGAAAGAACCCTGATCGCGCACCGTGAAATTAAAGCTTGCGTAGCCAGTACCAAATTCGTCCAACGTCGGATCAAACGTGAGCTTGGAGGCAATTATGTCCGCAGCAGAAATGACTTGATTAATTCCAACAGCGACTCCATTAAGCTTTAATGCACCGCTGCTTGGTAGGGATACAATGCGAACTGCACTTAAACTGTCACCAGAATCTTGATCCGCAAAACCGAAGTCGGCGATGTTGAACGCGTAGGGTACGTCTTCGTTTGTCGACACCGTGTTATCAGCTGCCCATGGTGCTTCGTTCACATCGTCTACAGT
>JANMNK010000912.1:0-4349 GCA_031373875.1 Pirellulaceae bacterium
GCCATCCAGAATCACGATGACGTCGCCCGTTGTGTAATCCAAAGCCGCTCCCAAGGCGGACTGATGGCCAAAGTTACGAGAAAGCGAAATCGCGACGATGCGCGTATCCGATTGCGCCGCTTGTTGCAAAATGGCCAAGGATCGGTCCGAACTACCGTCATCGGCAAAGACCATTTCGTGCGGGCCGCCAGGAATCGATTCGAGTACGGCTCCTACCCGTCGCAACAACTCCGGCAAAACCGACTCCTCGTTATAGATCGGTATCGCAGTCGAAATGCGCGGTTGGGGACGAACCGGCTCGGGGACCGAAATAGAGCAATGAGTCGAGTTTGTTTCCAATCGAGAGGACCTGCTGACGCGAGCGATGGAATAAAATGATTAATATAGCACGCCGTCTGAGGAGGCTGCTTGTTGGGGAATCGAGTCAGCCAAAGGCTTGCGTAAGGGACCGATGGCCGGCGTGAGACCATCATATATCGTAATCAGCGATTGGATTGGCGATCACGCCAAGCGACGGAGAAAGTCGGTGCGCCGGTCAATTTTGACTGAGCATCTCGAAAGAAATGCTGCACATAAGGAAAATTCGCTGCAATCGCATTGGCCAATTCGGAGCTTGGAGAACCAGAAAATTCAGCTTGCCAATGGAACACGACGACATTGACCTTGGCTTGATCCAACATCTGAACGATGCGTTGAATGCGAGCCGAAGGGTTCTCTTCAAAGTCCGCTTCGAAGAAATCGTAAAATGTTCTCGTCGGGTTGGACCGTGCCGCTAGGAAGTAAATTTCTGGGCAATCGGCGGTCGCATAGATCGCTTCGGCTTCGTCGGAGTGTTTGTGTATTTCGCCAATAATCTGCTCATACAATTCAGCTTGCGCGGCAGAGGTCTTTAAGCCGAACCTCGCCACATCCATCGCGGTATCTTGGCCATGCGGTAGGAACTTGACCCCAATACCCCGGACGCTGCCTTGATTGAGCCAAACAATCGCAAAGCCAAAATAGAGAACAGCAACGCCCAAATATAATTTGCGAGGTGCGAACTGTTGAGACAAAGCTAACATGGTGAGCGACACAATTACCAGCGGTGCGACGTAACAAAAGTAAATCGCAAACGAGTAAGGGAACTGCACCAAGCTGGTCATCGCCGTTACACAGACCATCAAGAACAGTAGTCTTCGCTGACTCGCGTCGACATGCAACGAATTGGGTGCGACCATCGTCAAGCAAGTCGCCATCGTAAGCAAGGGAACCAAGGGGCGTGTCGAATTCCAGATGTTGCCGTACATGCTGGCCTCTCGTCCGACCGCTACCATACCGATGCACAGCACGGCGACGGCAGAAGCCAGGAGCCAATGATCCCATCGCAATCGAATAACTAGAGGCGCGAGCATCATTGCGCCGAGCGGTACACAAGCCCACAGACTCCACGGATCAGGCAACGGGTAGTCGGTCCATTGAATACGTTTCTGCGGCAAAATGAATACACCATCGATGAACAATCCCAAGCTACCCGAGAGCAGATAGGGAATCAGGAAAATCAGAATCGGTACGGCGATCCCAGCTCCAAAAAAAGCGAGCGTGCGAATTAGGCGAAGAAAGCGAGCGAGCGTCGCACTTGAGCCAAGTAGCCATTCGTTGTAAATCAAGCTTAGGCTGATCGCGGCTCCAGGCACGACAAAATGGATTGTATCCATTGGCGTCAACCGTCTGCGAATTACCAATACCAACAGGGCAACAAAGACCGCTAAGCACGCACTCGTAAATGCAAGAAAGAGCCAGCTTCGTCGCCCCCCCGGCTTGCGTTCCGCCGTCTCCTGCTCGTGATACACCGCGAACAGCACTCCGGCAGCGACAAAGAAAAGCCCCGACAACTTGATAAGAAACGACAACCCGCCAAAAACGCCTGCCAGTATCAGCCAACGAATCCTGTTTGACTCGCTGTACTTTATCAGAGCCCACGCTCCGAACACGGCGAAGAACAAGTTGTACCAAGATGGCAATGCTGCAAAATAGTTCGGTACGCTCCACGCAACGACCAGTAGTGTGACCAAAAACGCTTGCCAAGGTTTGGCGATGCGCGCGGCCAACTGATACGTTACCCAGACAAACGCAAGCGTGAAAAGATACAGCATCATTCGCATCGAATACAAACGGATGCCGAACAATTTGAAAGACATGGCGTGCAACATAGCCAATCCGCCCGTGTACGGATCATCGAAGTCGATATGCGGCAATTGCCCTTGAAGAACTCGTTCAGCCGACTGCCCGAGTAGACCTTCATCGTGAGGAATCCAACCCCGATCGGCTAGCGCCGCCAAGTAAAGCGCCGAAGCAATCAGTACCGCGATTTGAGCCCATCGATGAGTCAATAAAGCCATTGCAGGAGTTTTTCAGGGAAAGAGAATTTTCAGCGGGCGACAGTTTTTAGGCGAATGCATTTGCAGAAACGAACACAAGACCCAGCGACCTTCATTGCGAACGTGCGTGTGCGACCGGAGTTAGACAATATAGTCGATGCTCACCGACCAAAAAAGTCTGCTTTGCCCTCCGTCCTGTTCGGACTCAATCCGTTCGATCAAGCACAAACTTCTGGTACGACTTAGTCCGTATACGTTCAACCTCATGAATTACAGAGTGCAGACCATCACGAGCGCTTCGTAGGGAATGCTGAACAAGTCGTTGCGACGTTCGTGGGAGACATGGGGAAAGACTTGGCTAGCCAGAGACAAATACGCGGGCTCGGTGCGAACAAATTGACCACGGTCATTTCGCAAAAAGAAACGGCTCCAGGACGACATGGAATCATAATAACACCCATCCAACGTCATGACTCGACCTTTCTCTCGCAACGAATCGCGTAGCAATTTCAGCAGCGCGATCACACCTTCGTCATCGATATGATGCAGCACGCCGTTCAACAAAATTAAATCGAAATTGCGAAACTGGTCTGCATTGTCGCGATTCAGCTCGACACAATGGAATTTTCCACGATTCCCATATCGCTTATTGGCGTAATCAATGTAGCGGCGATCGATATCGGTACCCACATACTCAACTTGTGGCATGTACTCGATGACAAACCCTGGCCCACATCCGACGTCCAAGACACGTTCGCCCGTTTGGGGTTTGGCATACTGCTGGATACAAATGCGACGGGCTTTTTTGGCGCCGATGAAACTTTGCAGGGTCAGGTAAACGATTGGATAATCGAGGAGCGATTTCATTAGGCTTATTCGCTGAGGTTATTCAAGTATCAAGTAGACGGGCGATTCCGTCAGCATTATCCGGGCATGTGAATTGTTAGCCTGGACATTTGAGATGACAGGCGTATCGGATGTAGTTGCCATATTGTGCATTCGGATCTCACCTGCACGAAGCCCTCTCGCCATAGCTGTAAATAGCTCGCGATATTGAGCATCGTCGTATTTGCCTGGTTCATTGCCGATTTCAGCGCACTCGATCAGATTGGTCGCCGAAGGATCAAACGATTTTGCAAAAGCAGTGCCATATCGCTCAGCATCCTTGGCCAAGTTCTTCCAATTTGCGATAGGAATGCTGTCGAATTGAATCGACGCATCAATCGCAAATCCTTGATCTTTCCAAAATGAATACAAGTTCTCCCAATGCACGCGATTCCGTGCGTACGGGAAAGTAGTGACGAACGACGTGTCGTCGCCAACGTCCCATTCCATGCTGTGGTAGTTTCGCACCAAAGCCACGGTGGGCCGGTAAAGCTCAGGCCGAAAAGTGTAATGACCATTGATGCCCAAGAATTGTCGAAGTGTCGGTCGCGTTTCCGCCGTGCTTGGCTCGTTCGCTGGACGCTGAGCCAAAATACTATTGACCGATTCCGTGAATAAAACGAACGCGACAAGTAGCCCCAAAATTTGGATCGACGACCGTTTCACAGCTTATTGACTTTGCAAACAAGGGACGACTCGAAATGGTTCGATCCGGAAACGAAATCTCGCGAACCCGTAACGACAGATGAAATCTTACCAAACGAATCGAGGTCGCGATCTAGGGAGCGACAGAATGCTCATGATGAAGGGGCCACTGTAGCAACTCCCGGCGTGATGCCAAGACATTTTGAAATTTGAACGCTTTGTGTTTATCAAGCAAAGCGGCGTACATGGCTTCGTCGGATGGCAGTCGAGGTCTTGGTTTGTCCATGCCACAAGGTTACCAAACCCACCGCCCTGCTCCACCGAAAAATCGACAGCGTATCCAGATTTGTGCCCGGATGCAGTTTCCAAACAGAAGAATCGCCCCGCCCCAAGCTGAAAAAATTTCACCACAGTGTTTAACCGCGCAGCGCAGAAAAACAGAAAATGATCACAACAATGTTT
>JANMNK010000976.1:0-6203 GCA_031373875.1 Pirellulaceae bacterium
TCCTCCATCTGCTTCGGATCTTCACGGCTTCGCGAATGAGGCAAGACATCCTCTTCGACGGCGATGATGTACACGTTGTCAAACTCAAGCCCCTTGGCCGAGTGCAACGTCATCAACGTTACACGATCACTGCTCAATTCCAATTTGTCGGTGTCGCTCAGTAATGCGACTTGCTCGAGAAAATGCTCTAATCGATTGCCTTCGGTAAACGTCTCGTCGATGTGTTCGGTATCTGCAATCAACTCATTGATGTTCTCCGCGACCGATTCGTCCGCTTTGTCGGTTTTTTTGCTCGACAGATACTCAATATAATTCGTCTCCTTCAGCAAAAGTCGGATCAAGTCCGTAAGTGGCCCAGTAGAAAGCGATACCAGTTGTTCATAAATTGCCAAGAACTGTTTCGCGCCAGTGGCCGCCCTGCCCCGCAATTTACCGAGAGCCAGCATCGAATGGAGTGCCGGCAACATACTGATACTACGAGCCGTTGCCAGATCGGCGATTTCGGTTATGGTCTTGTCGCCGATACCACGCGTTGGCGCATTGATTACGCGGCGGAACGCAACGTCATCCGTTGGGTTGTGAACTAAAATAAGATACGCCAGCAAGTCCTTAATTTCTTGCCGTTGGTAAAATCGAAATCCACCGATCAACTGATAGTTCAATCGATGCGCCATCAGCGCTTGTTCCAACAATCGGCTTTGTGCGTTCGTGCGATAGAGAATTGCAAAGTCGCTTGCTCGTTTGCCTTCGTCGACAACTGCATGAACAATCTGACGCGCGATATCGTTCGCTTCGTCACGGTCCGACGGATAAACGCACAAACGAATCTGCTCGCCGTCCTCGCGCGTCGGGATTAAAGATTTTGCTTTGCGTTGATGATTATGTTGAATCAAACAATCGGCGATCGATAAGATCTGAGGCGTGCTTCGGTAGTTGTTTTCCAATCGAACCACGTGAACATTCGGATAATCCTTTTCGAACTTCAAAATGTTTTCGATCGACGCGCCACGCCAGCCGTAAATCGATTGGTCGGGGTCGCCCGTCACATTTAAATTCGGATGGTCGATCGAAAGAGCCCGCACCATAACGTACTGGGCCATGTTGGTGTCTTGGTACTCGTCGACCAAAATGTATTTGTGCCGCTCGTCAAGTTCGGCTCGCAACTCAGGATTGCCCCGCAATGTAACCGCCGTATGCAACAACAGATCATCAAAGTCCACCGCACCGTTCCGCAGCAACACTTGCTGGTACACCGGATAGACTTTTCCGACAGTATGTTGCAGGCTTGTTCTCGCCTCGGCCAACAAAGCTTCGGGAGTTACTAATCGATTTTTCCACCGACCGATCTCGCGGGCAATCTGATCGATGTTCAAATGCGTCAAACTCACTTTTGCTTCGTCGATAGCCACCTTCAAAGCCATCTTGGCGTCCGACGGATCGTAGATCGAGTAATTCTCCGGCAAGCCAACCAATCGCGAATACCTACGCAAAAAGCGCGCACAATATCCGTGAAAGGTGCCCATCCACACGGCATCTTCGCCCACCAACTTGCGCAACCGGCTCCGCATTTCTTCGGCCGCTTTGTTGGTAAAAGTCAGCGCCAAGATATTGAACGGCGAGACACCTTGTTCCAACAAGTTGGCGATACGATGCGTCACGACGCGCGTCTTGCCGCTGCCCGGTCCGGCCAAAATCAACATCGGGCCGTCGACGTGAAGGACAGCTTCGCGTTGCGAGTCATTCAGACCTTCTAAAATAGCCGCCGTGCTCATCAATACGTCCTGATCTCAAAAAAAGTAGTAGGCACATTCCATGTGCCGTAACCTAGTGACTATATAGGTCAACCAGTTCTACACCACACGCCCATTCGACATGCCACGCACACGCCCCGACGTCCGCAAAAATATTATACATTCCATGTGCCGTAACCTTGTGACTATATAGGTCAACCAGTTCTACACCACACGCCCATTCGACATGCCACGCACACGCCCCGACGTCCACAGAAATATTATACATTCCATGTGCCGTAACCTCGTGACTATATAGGTCAACCAGTTCTACACCACACGCCCCGACGTCTGCAAAAACGCGATTATACATTGATTGTTCGCACCCCGCACGAATCGAAAAGGGGTATGTTCGACGATATTCGCACATGGCCGTGAATTCCTTTTTGGGAAAGCTTGTTTTTCTCGCAGATTGCAATCAATTGGCGTCGTGCCCCATTTTTCGCTAAACTAAATTCAGCAAATGCGACAAACAATCAGGCGGCCACACATCCGGCTGCGCACTCCCAAAGTCGAATTGCATGGGGTCGAAGATCTAAAGGATCATTTTCATGACAAATCTCAATCGACGAACGTGGTTCCAAACAATGGCCGCCGCCGGCGTGGGCATCGGCTCCATGCGCTGCGGTTGGGCTCAGCCGATAGCCGACCAACTCATCTCGGCTCCGTCGTCGCGGCGATTGATCGTCCTCTGGATGGCAGGTGGGCCTTCGCAGATGGATACATTCGACTTGAAAGTGGGGCATGCCAATGGCGGTGAATTTAAGGAGATCGAAACCTCGGTTCCTGGCGTCCGAATCAGCGAACATCTGCCCCGACTCGCGAGCCTTGCTCATCACATGGCCATCGTGCGAAGCTTACAAACCAAGGAAGGCGATCATGGACGAGGCACGTATCTCGTTCGCACTGGGCAACGTCCCGGCCAACCCGTGCGATATCCTTCCGTTCCAGCAGTACTCGCCAAAGAGCTATCGCCCAACGATCCTATGGTCCCCGACTACGTCAGTATTCTCCCAGCTTCGTTCATCAACCCCATGGCATTCGGCAGCGGATTCCTCGGCCCTAAACATCAGCCATTAACTGTAGGTGGAGGCGCTGCGCCCATGGGCCCTCCAGGTGCCATGCCCGACCCCGAAACGCCTGTCGATTTACGAGTTGATAATTTACTGCCATCGTCGCTAGTCACCGAAGAACGCGTCGCACGTCGCCGAGAGTTTTGGGAAATGCTACAGCAGTCCTACGGCGCGGCCTCGCGACCAGGCGCACCGCGTGCCCACGACACCATGTATCGCAAAGCCATGAAGCTCTCCGATAGCGAACTGAACGAAGCATTCGATCTTACCAAGGAGCCGACGGAGATTCGCAGCAAGTACGGCAATGGTGCATTCGGTCAAGGTTGCTTGATGGCTCGTCGACTTGTCGAACGCGGCGTGCCGGTTGTCGAAGTTTCACTTGGTGCAGGCGGCTTGGGATGGGACACCCATCTCGATAATTTCAAGAGCGTCAAAACTCTGAGTGCTCAGCTTGATGCTGGCTGGTCGCAATTGATGATGGACTTGGACGAAGGCGGGTTGCTATCGACCACGACAATTCTGTGGATCGGGGAATTCGGCCGCACGCCGCAGATCAATCCGCAAGCGGGCCGCGATCACTTTCCCAATGCTTGGTCATGCGTCTTAGCTGGCGGCAACATCGCCGGAGGCCAAGCTTTTGGCAAAACTAGCGACGACGGCATGGAAGTCGCGGATTCACCCGTCACGATCCAAGAAGTACTAGCCACCGTCTCCCGCAGCGTTGGCATCGACCCGGCCACCGAAAACACATCCGAACTAGGCCGCCCAATAAAAATCGCCGAAGCCGAACCTATCAAGAGTCTACTGAGTTAGTTCCTTCGCAACGCCTGCGATCACGATATCCCGCCCAAAACCCTGCAAGTTCCTGCGCCTGCGAGAACCTGTCCCTTTGATGCCCTCAACAAGAAAGATTCTCTCGTGCAACTAACTTCGGTTCAACGTTTGAAGCATGTCGTCTCAGCATTCGCACTTTGTTATTTCGTCTCCGCAGGTAACGCACAAGCCAATGATTGGTCGCAATTCCGTGGGCCAGACGGGGCTGGATTGGCTCAGCGTGCGGACCTGCCGGTGCGGTTTAGTTTGAGCCAAGGAGTTAAGTGGCGGACGCCGATTGATGGCAAGGGATGGTCGTCACCAGTTGTTGCACATGGGCAAGTTTGGCTAACAACGGCTGTGACGCAGGAGCCTACCGAAGAGCAAAAGAAACAGCGGCTGGCGAATGTCCAACCAGGCGACACGAAAGAGGTTGCTGGGATCGTTAATTTGCACGCGGTTTGCATCGACGCCGACTCGGGCAAAGTCGTTCATAACCTGCTGTTGTCTACGGTCACTGAACCGCAACCGATCAATCCGCTGAATACGTATGCATCGCCAACGCCCGTCATCGATGATCAACGCGTTTACTGTCACTTTGGGACGTATGGGACTTGGTGTCTCGACGCCAAATCGGGTGACGTACTGTGGCATGAAACGATCAACCTCGACCATAGCGTGGGTCCGGGCAGTTCACCAATTGTTGTCGATAACAAGCTCGTTTTGGTGTGCGACGGAATCGACCAGCAGTTCGTTATCGCGCTCGACAAGCAAACCGGCAAGACACTTTGGAAAACCGATCGACCCGCCATGCGAGCGGGCAATGTCGAAATGAAGAAAGCCTACAGCACGCCGATCCTCATCGACGTGAATGGCCAAAAGCAGATTGTAGCTCCCGGCGCTCAGTGGATTGTCGCCTATGAACCTTCGACAGGTCGTGAAATTTGGCGAGCCGATCACGGCGACGGATTTTCGCTAAGCCCCAGTCCTGTCTACAGTCACGGTCTCGTCATCTTTTCGACCGGTTACATGCGTCCCGAATTAGTTGCGGTTAGAGTCGACGGTCAAGGCGACGTGTCCGCAAGCCATATAGCTTGGCGAGCAACTCGCGGTGCGCCCGCAAAGCCTTCGCCTGTTGTCGTTGGCAAAAGTGTATTCATGATTGCCGATAACGGAGTCTTAACGCAGCTTAACTGCGTAGATGGCAAGGAAATCCATCGCGAACGATTGGACGGTAACTTTTCTGCTTCGCTATTGGCTACGGACGATAAGATTTATGTGCTCTCCCACGAAGGCGTTGTGACCGTCATGTCTGCGGAGCCCGAAATGAAGAAACTTGCCGAGAATCAACTCGAAGGACGCTTGATGGCCAGTCCGGCAGTCATCGGTGATGACTTATTGATTCGAACCGAGCAAGCCCTTGTTCGCATTGGAAAGTAAATCGGGGACTGTTCGCCTTGCCTAAAGTGCAATGATGGCTCAAGCGAAAAATTCACGGTCTGAGATAAACGGAATAGGAACATCCTTCCTCAAGATGCAACACAGCAAGAAATCGCGCGCGAATTGACGGTCGCGTATTTCATAGAAATGGAAACGGTAATGAACTACATCGCCAACAGCATCAACTGGGACGATGTGCGTACTGAAGAAATCAAGAATCGCTCAGAGCCCCATTGTAGAGCGATTGTCCTCAATCGCTCGGAGCCCGATAGTAGAGCAATTGTCCCCAATTGCTCAGTCCTCAACTGCTCATCTCACAACCAACAAACCATTCCACATTCCCCCGCCAAAACGCCCAACCTAATTATTCCCCTGTTGACTAATCATCTGCAGCAGCGACGGCGAAGCATTTGGGATATTGATCGTTCGCTCGGGCTGGCCAGGCTGTCGGATGATGGCGACGACTTGGGCGCTGGAGGGAACTGCATGGGATGGCAAAGATGTATTTGCATTGCCGGGATGCCAATCCTCGTCCGGGGCCGGACGGGACGTGTTGCTTGCCAGTCGGATGTTCGAAGAATCTTGGCTCGCCAGATTCTGATTTGCATCCATCGAGTTTAGTTCATTCTTGGGCTGGTACAGTCGCGTCAAGTTGAGCTGAGCCAATTCTTGATAGATAACATCCGGGCCCGAATAAAGACCTTCGTCAAGCTCTTTATCCGCGGCAAAGCAAACCCCGATCAAGTTGCCGTTTTCATCAAATAGCCCGCCACCGCTGCGGCCTTGAACCGGTGCGCCAGAGATTTCGACGTTGGACGGACCGAGATAACGATTGAGTTTAGAGATCATAGTGTCGCGTCGAGTTGGATCCGCGCCGCCATCGCAACCGTAGCTGAATACGCGCTGACGTTCGCCTAATTGCGTGCCTTGAGGAAGCAGCGATGCCGATTTCATCGGCCGATCGGCGGCGAACGCAATCAGACCAATGTCGGTTTCGTCGGCTCGATAGTGGACCATCGTCGCCGGATAAGTCAGCTTCTGTCCATTCATCCAAACATCGACACGCATCGGTGATCGGCCGCCACCA
>JANMNK010000987.1:0-3658 GCA_031373875.1 Pirellulaceae bacterium
GTTATCGGCACCAGCCATCGCCTTGACAAAGAACTCCGTTCCCACGATCGCGTGACGGTCATCTAATTCCAGCAAGATTGTTCCTGGGGGCATTTGCGCCAAATTGCGAACTCGAAAATCGCCATCGGTTTGCCAATCGTCAACGAATAATTGCGGATTCAGGTTTTCCATATCCACGGATTCCGTCATCGTGATCATGGCCCCAAAGAGCGGTCCTGTCGGCCCCGGCATTCCGATCACGAGGTCAACTCGCTCGATCTTCAAAGGATCGATACCCACTTGCTCCATTCCTGCCGCCGTCGCAACCTCGGTCGGCATCAGTTTGAACTCGTCAAGTTGCGAAATCTCTTGGGGTCGAATACTGATCATGGCGATCGAGTCGGCCGGAATATATTTTACGTCAAGTTGTTTAGTGGGTGTTTGTGCCGAGGCTGTCAAACAGCCAGACACAATCCAGACCAAGGCAAGCATCGATAGTCGCTTCATCAGGGCACCTATTCAAGTTTTTAAAGAGAAAACGATGCGTTCATGCTAACGGGCAAACGTTGTGGTTGTCAATCAAGCGAATCATCTGACTCACAAATATTAAAAATGATTCACTTTGGCTTTCAAAATCACTTAACGCTAACAAAGAGTCCATATGGATCAAGACTTTTGTTTTGATGATGACTGTTCGAGTCGTTAGTTTTTGTTAGTCTGAACACGCTCCAAATTCCGAAACGCCAAACGTGAGCTTAACACTATGTCTTTCGGTTCACCGAACTCGCCTTACGCTCCCGGACCATTACAGCCTGCGCCGCAACAAGGAATGAGCGTATGGATAATACTGTTAATTGTCTTTGCGGTCATTTTTGTACTGATGTTCCTGTGTGGCGGCTTAGGCCTTGCTCTCATGTTGCCTGCAGTCCAGCAGGCTCGAACTGCGGCTCGCATGACGGTGAGCCAAAATAACTTGAGACAAATCGGCATTGCCGTTTTAAATTATGAATCAACGTACAGATCGCTTCCGCCAGCGTATGTAACCGACGGACAAGGTAAACCACTCTATTCATGGCGCGTCGTTATATTGCCCTATGTTGGCGAGGGATCGCTATATAATGAGTTTCACTTGGACGAGCCGTGGGACAGCCCTCACAATATTTTGTTGCTCAACCGTATGCCTGCCATATACCGTTCGCCGACCGAACAAAATCTTCTCCCAACCAATAGCAGTTACGTTGCACCGGTTGATCCCAAGGCTGCAATAAATGTGCCTCCGCACAAAATAACCAAAATCATGGACGGCCTGTCCAATACGAGTTTAGTTTTCGAAGTCGCCAATTCGTCTACGCAATGGTCAGCACCAGACTCAATGACGACCGACCAAATTATTCAAGCCAACGCGCGCCGGACCAAGCCCGTCCTGATGGGCGATGCCGCCGTGTCAAATTTGGATTTTAGCAACCCTGCAAATATCAAAGCTGGCGTGACGATCGATGGCGGCGAAGTTTTAAACGGGCAGTGACACCTAAATTCTCAAAAGGAATACGAGACAGGAATGGACGAGCAATGGAAAGTAGTCGTAACGGCGCGAGCATTCTGGACGAGTGGTCAATCAGCAAATGAACTCCTCGCGAACGCGGGTTGCCAAGTCATCAACACGCCCAAAGCCGGACCTTTGGCGGCGGATGTCCTTGGTGAGCATTGCCAAGATGCCGATGCTGTGATTGCGTCAAGCGACCCGTACGATCGAGCACTTTATGAAGCTTGCCCTCGTCTCAAAATTGTCGCGCGTTGCGGCGTCGGCATCGATTCTGTGAACTTGCATGACTCGACCGAAGCGGGCATCGTCGTCACCAACACGCCCGGGGCAATGACCGAAGCGGTCGCGGATTATTGCTTTGCTCTGCTGCTCGGAATGATTCGTCGAATCCCTGAAGGCGTTCAGTGCATGCAGAACGGAGGTTGGACCGAGTTTCCAGGATTTGAATTGCCCGGAAAAACGCTAGGCATGGTTGGCTTTGGCATGATCGGCCAAGCTGTCATGCGACGAGGCCTCGGTTTTGGTATGAAACTGCTTGCCTACGATCCGCCGCTTGTTGCATCGGGCCGCGCGGGTCAATTCCCAGATGTCGAATTCGTTGATCTTGATACGCTATTTTCTCAAAGCCGCATTGTTTCGATTCACGCTCCGAACATGCCCGAGACGCGACATCTTGTTAACGCTCATCGACTCTCTCAGATGCGGACAGACGCTATCTTGATCAATACTTCGCGAGGTGCGCTGATCGATGAAGTGGCGCTGATGGATGCGTTGAACGACGGCAAGATCGCGGGAGCAGCGATCGACGTATTCGAGAAAGAGCCTTTGCCCGCCGACAGCCCGCTTCGAAAAACGCCCCGTCTCATGCTGACGCCGCACAACGCCTTCAACTCCGTCGAAGCTGCCGCGCGTATGAGCCTGATGTCGGCCGAATCCGTCGTCGACTTGCTGCAGTCAAGAACACCAAAATTCGTTTGCAACCCAGAAGTACTCACATCGCCCCACCTTCGCTTGAAAGTAACCTGATATATGCGGTCCAACTCGGTAAAACACGCGCTGCGATCTGGCCAAGCACAAATTGGAACTTGGCTGTCCATGGCAAGCCCCATCGCGGCTAGATTCATGGCGCGTTCTGGTTTCCATTGGTTAACGCTCGAAATGGAACATAGTTCTGCCGACTGGGAAACGGCCGCCGCGGTATTTGGCGGCGTTGCCGACGCGGGGTGCGTTCCTTTGGTACGTGTTCCGTCGATCACAATCGAGAATGCCAAACGAGCGTTGGACTTGGGTGCATACGGGATTATCTTCCCCATGTGCAACACAGTCGAAGAAGCTGAGCTAGCCGTGGCCGCTTGTAAATATGCACCCGCAGGTCGACGAAGTGTCGGAGGAAGTCTACACACTTTAAATTTCAATTGTACAGCGGCCGAATACTACGCGCGTGCCAATGAAGAGATCTTGGTCATCATCCAAGCCGAGCATGTCGATGCCGTAGAAAACTGCGAGAAGATGTTGGCAGTGCCAGGTATCGACGTGGTGTTCGTTGGGCCAAATGACTTGCTTTCGTCGATGAACAAGACGCCACAAATGGAGTCAAACGATCCTGAATTTGTTCGCGCCCTGGAACGAATCCGAACCACTGCCGTGGCCAATGGCGTATCGCCGGGTCTGCACGTTGCTGATCCCGCTGCTGCTCAAAGGCGTGTGGCCGAAGGCTGGAAATTTATCGCAATCAGTAGCGAACTGGGCATGATGAACGAAGCGGCACGCAACGTCGTTCATAGCGTCATCGGCAAACCCGCCGCGGAGTCTGCTCGTTACTAACGCCAGCATTACTAGTTCCAGCGTCTGCGAAAGACAACTATGAAGCAACCTCGTATCGCCGTACTCGGTTCGATCAACATGGATCTCGTGGTTCGATGCAACGCGCTGCCACGCCCCGGCCAGACCATTACGGCAAATGAGTTCGTGCAAATCCCCGGCGGAAAAGGTGCAAATCAAGCCGTTGCGGCTGCTCGACTGGGCGCTCGCGTCAGCATGATTGGCCGCGTAGGAAACGATGCCTTCGGCGAGTCGCTCCGTAAGCAGCTTTGTTCAGAGATCATCAACGTCCAGGCGGTGCGCGTAAGCGACTGC
>JANMNK010001012.1:0-3117 GCA_031373875.1 Pirellulaceae bacterium
GAAAACAAACTGGAAAACTTCCGACGCGAACTGCAACCCGAAGGTGGCTTGAGCAGCTATCCGCATCCTTGGTTGATGCCTGACTTCTGGGAATATCCGACCGTCTCAATGGGTTTGGGACCGATCATGGCCATCTATCAAGCTCGGTTCAACGAGTATCTTAATGACCGAGGATTGAAGGATACTCGGGGCCAAAAAGTATGGGCCTTCTTGGGTGACGGTGAGTGTGATGAACCAGAAACCCTGGGTGCAATCACATTGGCATCGCGAGAAAAGCTCGACAATTTAATCTTCGTCGTCAATTGCAATCTTCAACGACTCGATGGTCCTGTACGCGGCAACGGCAAGATCATTCAAGAACTCGAAGCTGTCTTTCGCGGTGCGGGCTGGAATGTCATCAAGGTCGTTTGGGGCACCGATTGGGACCCCTTGATCGAAAAAGATGAATCCGGCTTGCTTGTTCAACGCATGACGGAAATCGTCGACGGCCAGTATCAAAAGTACACGGGCATGCCGGGTTCTTACATTCGCGAACACTTCTTTGGCAAGTATCCTGAGTTGCTCAAGTTGGTCGAGAACTACTCGGACGAAAAACTTGAAAAGATGAAACGCGGCGGTCACGATCCCGAAAAGGTCTTCGCTGCGTACAAGGCGGCAGTGGAGCACAAAGGCCAGCCAACCGTGATCTTGGCCAAAACGATCAAGGGTTACGGTTTAGGCGAAGCTGGCGAAGGCCGAAATATTGCCCACAACCAAAAAGAAATGAATGAAAAGGAACTGCTGGAGTTCCGCAGCCGTTTTGGTATTCCGATCTCGGATGAAGATGTTGCGAACGCACCTTTCTACAAGCCGCCCGAGACCAGCAACGAGATTAAGTATCTGAAAGACCGACGTGCAACGCTGGGTGGTCCAATTCCGAGCCGTCCGACAAAGCACCCGATCACCGAGACGCCTTCGCTCGACGAATATCGCAAATTCATGAGCACGCAAATCGAAGGCAAGACGATCAGCACAACAAACGGCTTTGTTCGCTTGCTCGGTCGGCTGGTTAAAGACAAGAAGATTGGGCCGTTCATCGTTCCGATCGTTCCGGACGAATCGCGAACTTTTGGTATGGAAGGCTTGTTCCGCGAAATCGGCATCTACGCCCACGCTGGCCAATTGTATGAACCAGTCGATTCCGATCAATTGGCTTATTACAAAGAAGCTAAGGACGGTCAAATCCTCGAAGAAGGAATCACCGAGTGCGGTTCGATCAGCAGCTTCAATGCAGCGGGAACGGCTTACTCGGCCCACGGCATCAATATGATTCCGTTCTACATTTACTATTCGATGTTCGGATTCCAACGAATCGGCGATTCGATTTGGGCCGCAGCAGACATGCGAGCCAAGGGTTTCTTGATCGGTGGTACTGCTGGTCGAACGACGTTGAATGGCGAAGGACTTCAACATCAAGATGGCCACAGCCACTTGAACGCAATCGCTTTCCCAACCGTTCGCGCCTACGATCCCGCCTGGGCGTACGAGACGATTGTGATCGTACTTGACGGCATGCGTCGACTGTACGCGGAAGGCGAAAACGGTATTTACTACATTACCGTTCACAACGAAGACTACGAAATGCCAGCGATGCCCGAGGGCGTTGAAGAAGGCATCATTCGAGGCATCTATCGTTTTAAATCCGTCGATGTACCTGGCGCTATAGGTCGCGTTCAGTTATTCGGTAGCGGCTCGATTCTGCGTTGTGCGTTGGAAGCTCAGCAAATTTTGGCGGAACGCTACAACATCGCGAGCGACGTTTGGAGCGTGACGAGTTATACCCAATTGCGTCGTGATGCACAAAGTAGCGATCGCTGGAACATGTTGCATCCCGATAAACCAGCCAAGACGAGCTATATCGAAAACGTCTTGAATGGCGTGAAAGGCCCGATCATTTCGGCGAGCGATAATGTTCGAGCTGTCGGCGAACAACTACTGCCTTACATGTCCGAAGACTACTACGTCCTTGGTACCGATGGCATGGGTCGCAGCGAGACCCGTCAAGCACTTCGACGACACTTCGAAGTCGATGCAGTTTGCATTACGGTTGCAGCACTTTATCGTTTGAGCAAACAGGGAATCGTTAAACCATCCGTGGTTGCTCAGGCAATTAAGGATTTGGAACTGGATACCGAAAAAATCAATCCGTTATTCGCTTAGGAATAATTTACCCGCACAGAAACCGATGGCTCCTGGCCACGTCTGTTTTCTGTAAAGCAAAATTAGCATTTCGAGCCGACATTCATCGGGCAATTTCCGCACGGTGTCCTCGATAAGAAACAGTTTAGCGTTATGGGCCTATGTTCGAGAAACAGGGGCCTGCAAAACACAAATGGCCTTTTAGGCTGACCATTCAATCGATTCAAACTTAACTATTAGCTAAGAAGACAGTATGGCTACTGAAATAAAAATTCCATCGCTTGGTGAAGGCGTTACTTCTGGAGATGTTTTGGAAGTCCTGGTGGCTCCTGGCGATATCGTCAAGAAGGACCAAGGCCTGATCGAGCTTGAAACTGATAAAGCTACGGTGACTGTGCCAAGTCCATCGCCTGGAAAAGTTGTCAAAGTTCTGGTTACGGCGGGACAGACGGTCAACGTCGGTGGAGCGATTGTGGAAATGGAAATTGAGGCAAGTGCCGCGCCAGCCCCTGCTGCAGCGAAACCCGCTGCTCCAGCCGCGTCACCTGCCGCACCAACTCCACCTGCTGCTGCGAGCAAGCCTGTTGTACAAGCTCCTCTCGCGCCAGCACCTGCTCCGGCCGCGCCTGCCCCAGCAGCGCCTGTTGCTCCCGCGCCGACACCTGTTGCGCAGGTGCAATCGAATCCTGTCATGGCTCAAGTCATGACGGATACCGACAATCCTGATGAAGTGATTCCGGCTGGGCCAGCCATTCGGCGATTTGCTCGCGAAGTAGGCGTCGACTTGAACGATGTCGTTGGGACAGGCGACAGCGGTCGCATCACGCGTGAAGACGTGTTAGCAGTGGTTCGTCATGCTAGTCAAGCTGCGCGATCCAATGCGCCTTCGGCTGCATCCGCCGCGACACAAACTCCTGTAGTCAGCACCAGCGAAGCACG
>JANMNK010001030.1:0-9920 GCA_031373875.1 Pirellulaceae bacterium
CCTGCGTCATGCTACATTTCGTTTCCGAGCATTCGCATCCTAAGAAATCCAAGACGCAAGAATCGGGAGTAAAAATGCAGCCCGAATCGATTACCGAAAATCGCGGGGTTTGTTTTCGAAGTCGCCGATTTGTTCGGAAAGGTCAAAAACTCGCGCAACCAGAACATGCGTGACGTTTTCGCGAGTCTCCAGCACGCCGTGGACGAGCCATGCATTGGAACGTTTACAAACCATATAGTACTCGCTCCAGATTTCTGTCTTGATAACCAAATTCATCGATCCGGTCTCATCTTCGAGCGTTACAAAGGTAATGCCCTTCGCAGTACTTGGTCGTTGCCTCAAAAGCACAATTCCGGCAACTCGAATAAACTGACCGTTTCGTCGCGATGGTAACTCGCCTGCGGGTGTCACTCGGATTTTCGCAAGTTTATCTCGGAGGAAACCGATCGGATGGCCTCGGAGCGAAATTCCTGTCGTTCCATAATCGGCGTAAACTTCCTCCATTCGACTCATTCGCTGAAGTTGTTCCGGTACGGCATCGTCGGTATCCGCTCCGAATGCATCGAACAACGGCAGCGGGCGAGAAGATTTTTCTTGCGCCATCGCTTGCCAGATCGCAGCTCTCCGATCACCAGCTAGCGAACCAAGCGCGCCCGCATCGGCCAGTCGTGTCATAACAGCTTGGCCAACCCGCGTTCGGCGCACGACGTCTGCCAGATCGACGTAGGGTCCAGAAGCTTGTCGTTCGGCGACGATACTTGTCACGACGCTTTTTTTAACGCCCCGAATCAGCCGTAATCCTACACGGAGCGCGTACTCCATTGAATGACTCAAGTGGGACGCACTGCTATTTCGGCTGCGAGGTATCGGTTCAAGCGTACAGTCCCAATGACTGTGATTGATATCGATTCCGCGAACGGTGACGCCGTGATGCTGAGCGTCCTGAATCAACTGAGCCGGCGCGTAAAAACCCATGGGCTGGCTGTTTACAATTGCGGCGCAAAACACTGCTGGGTAATGACACTTGAGCCAAGAGGAGACGTACACCAGCAGAGCGAAACTGGCTGCATGCGATTCGGGAAAACCATATTCGCCGAAGCCGCGAATTTGAGTGAAGACTCGTTCGGCAAATTCTTCATCCAGCCCGTTGGCCAACATACCAGCGATCAGTTTTTGACGAAACTTGTCAATGATTCCAGGCCTTCGAAACGCTGCCATTGCACGTCGCAGTTGATCTGCTTCGCCAGGCGTAAAGCCCGCTGCAACCACAGCAAGTTTCATCGCTTGTTCTTGAAAGATCGGAACGCCCATCGTTTTCGCTAGAACTTGGCGAATCGCTTCGGTCGGATATTCAGGTTGAACGCCGGTCTTGCGGGCTTTCAAATACGGATGAACCATTTGACCTTGAATAGGACCGGGCCGCACAATGGCGACTTCGATAACCAGATCGTAGTAGCATCGTGGCTTGAGCCTGGGCAACATGCTCATTTGAGCGCGGCTCTCGATTTGAAAAACGCCCACCGTATCGGCTCGGCAAATCATGTCGTAGACAGCAACGTCCTCTTTGGGAACGGTCGCTAACGTCAAAGGCCGCTGATAGTGTTGTTCGACCAAATCAAAACAACGATGAATGGCTGTCAGCATTCCGAGGGAAAGGCAATCGACTTTGAGGATGCCGAGCGCGTCCAAATCATCTTTGTCCCATTGAATGACTGTTCGGCCGTCCATCGCGGCATTTTCCATCGGACACATTTCGCATAACACGCCCTGAGTCATGACCATGCCACCAACATGCTGCGACAAGTGACGGGGAAAACCCAGGAGCGTCTGTACTAAGTAAAGAAAGCGGCGACCGATCTCCGATTGCGGGTCGATGCCCACTTGAGCAATGCGTTCTGGCAAGCCTTCGTGATTGGATCGACCATCGACGATCTTTGCAAGTTCATCAATTCGGTCAAGCGATATTCCAAGAGCTTTCCCACAGTCGCGCACTGCTGAGCGCAATCGATAGGTGATGACGGTGGCAGTCATTCCCGAACGATGCCGACCATACTTTTCGTAGATGTACTGCAAGACTTCTTCGCGGCGTTCGTGTTCAAAGTCGACGTCGATGTCGGGGGCTTCGTTGCGTTCACGACTGATAAATCGTTCGAAGAGCAGGTCAAGCTGATTTGGGTCCACGGACGTGACACCCAAGCAATAACAAACGATACTGTTTGCTGCCGAGCCTCGGCCTTGGCACAAGATGCCACGTTCTCGCGCGAATCGCACCAAATCCCATACCGTCAAGAAATATGCTTCGTAATGGAGTTCTTCGATCAAGCCGACTTCGTGCTTGAGCATCTGAATAACTTTATCCGGCACGTTGCCGTTATAACGTTGCTTTGCACCTTGCCATGTCAGTCGCTTTAAATAATCAATCGGGCGCTGGCCCTGCGGCGCGAGCTCCACTGGATATTCATATCGAAGCTGTTCTAATCCGAAGTCGATTCGGCTAGCAATTTCGCTTGTACACGCGATCGCTTGCGGATGGTCACGATATAGCTTTTGTATATCTTCGACGGGCCGCAACGCAAACTGAGAATTGGTCGGACGGAAACCTCGTACATCATGGACGGTTCCTCCGAAAGCGATCGCTGCCATACAATCATGCAGAACCATGCGTTCAGGAACGTGATACTGCACATCGCCAGTCGCAACTAAGGGAAGTCTTGAACGCTGGCTGATCGCGGCCAGTCGTCCAAGTTTCGCTCGATCATCGACGCCGCGATGCAACGAGGAAAGCAAATAGCCGCGATCGTCAAAAATGTCTCGAAACAGATGACACCATCGCAGCCAGTCTTCATCATTTGCAGAATCAAACACAGCGGGTGGCAGTTCGCCAAGATCGCCAACGGAGTTCGCCGGCGCGGCAAAGGTTGGACCCAAGACTAACGCATCGTCACCTTCGTCGTTTGTCGTCCCCAATTCAGACTCTTGTCGCTGCAAATCTTCTTCGAATGTTGCCCGCATCGCGTGTAGTTCGATCGCTTGCCCAAGTTTGTCATCCGCAGGTTGCCGTAACAGCAATCCGGCCAGCATACCTTGTGAAAATTCTGCGACATCGGCCCAATGGATGGAACAACCACCTTTCTCTCGCCGCATTCGCCCACGGGTAATCAATTGGCAGAGTCGTCCATAACTTGCGCGATCGGAAGGCCACAAAACCAGTGGCGGACCATCAATGGGATGAATTTCCGCACCGACAATCATTCGAAATTGCAACTCTTTGGCGGCGGTATGGGCTCGCACGATTCCGGCCAAAGAGTTGCGGTCCGTTACAGCCAAACCGCTATAACCCAGTCGCGCGGCCTGCTCAATCAATTCGTCAGCATGCGAAGCGCCTTCGAGAAAAGAGAAGTTCGATTTGCAATGCAGTTCGACGTATTCCATCAACTCCGCAACCCCGCCCTAGCCGACGACAACAAAACAAGTTGGACTTTCAAGCAAATCGCCGGACCAAATTCTAGTGCTGGCTTGCCATGTACTTTATAAAGGCATTATCCAGCGATTCTAGATCGTCGCCAAAAAACTGTTTGAACTCTTTTAGTCGCGTTTCTTCATCTTGAGAACCGAGCGGCGTGAAGGATGACAAATGTTTGAGGTAAGCGACGTATTCCTTGGATTTCTTTTTTAGCAAGAAATAATTGAAAGCCCAGCACTCCGCGTATGCATCACTGGCTGTTGTTGGATCGCGAAATCGCGAATCGCTGCTAATCATTCGCGCCAAAGACCCGGGGCCGCGCCGTTTGTAGTAGTCTCGAAAGTTCTGAAAGCAAAAGACATTCAATTTGCCAATTTTCCCCAAGCCTCGACTGCTGTTGGGATCGGGAGTCTCGAAGAAGGTCGCCAACCCTTCGCTGACCCACAGCGGGTTATCAGCCAAACGAGTTTGTAGGCCGCTGTTGTGCGCGAGTTGATGAACCGCTTCGTGGACGATTGTTGCCACATTGCGTTCGGCTTGTGGCTGAGACAAGACTTGCACGACAAGATCCGGAGTCGAGATGCGAGCTCCAGGAGCAACCAGGCCGCTGATGCCCGTCAAATCGAAAGTCGTCACGCGATTCGTGTTTTGATTGTAGTACCCAATAATCGATTCGGATGCTCGGCCAACTTCTTTCTCAGCGTATTGGATGTAATCTTGCTTCGTGGCAAACACCAAAGCAACAAGTTTGAACTTGGGTTTTTGCAGCTTGAAATCTTTGCTTTCCCAAAATCCATAAAACGCTTTGTAGAGTTTTTCGAACAACCCCACGATCCACTTGGCGTAGGCATCGCTCGTGTTGTAACCGATGACATAATGTTCGCTAACGATGGTACGAAACCCTTGAGGCAGTTCTGCCTTGAGCTTGGCTTCGAGCTCTTTGTCCTCGATAACGGTAAACGGCTCGGAGAGTTCTGTGACTCGTTTGATCTCGGCTCCCTTAATCGGAACCAACTGACCATCGCTGGCCAAGAGCAACAGTCCTCCATCTTCGCCTTCGACGATTATTTCGCCGATCGCTTCCTTCAGCTCGTTTTCGAACTCATAAACGACATGTCGCACAGGCAATGAGCCATTGTCTTGACCTAGGCAAATCGAGCTCAGAACTGCGATGGCTGCTAAAAGCGAAAAAGACAATCGATTTCCATTCACAACGGAGATTCCTATTCAACAGTTTTCGATTTCAACCCAAGCTAATTTAATTTATTCAAACGACCAGTGCGCATCTCGCCATTCGTCGTGCTCTTTGGAGGTTCGGAGAACATTGCGAGAATTTAGTTTGTGCGACTCGACACTTGACGAAGTTGCCTTTTCCAAAAAGCGGCGAGTTGTTCTAGTATAACACGTTCGTGCAAATTCCGAGGGCCTATCCTTCGTTTGCGTTTACCTGTTCGTATATGCTTATTTGCTAAGAGACGCCGTAGCGGTAGGATGCTTTACGACGGCATGTACGCTCGGATGGTATCCTTCGGTAGAGTGCTTTCGGGTCAAAACAATTCTTCGCGTCCTCTCAAATGGGAACTCGCGTCACATAAATTAGGCAAAGAGAATCGAGGCCGCTTTTCGCAATCAAAACCAATCGCAAACGCGATCCGAATAAGTCAAAAACCAAATTGAGTCGCTGCTTTGAATGCGATGTCCGTGGCGGACTTTTTTTGGGTCGAATCAAGAAAGATGGGGGGAATGTGACTAGGTTATCGAACTTTGGCGAGAATGTTCATTTTCAGCCGGAAGAAATTCTGTCGCCGCGATCGGAGTCCGAACTGCTTCAAATGATGGCCATGCACCGTGGACGAAAAATTCGAGTCGTGGGGAGCAAGCACAGTTGGAGCCAAGTTGTTTGTTGTGACGATATCCTCGTCGACTTGCGCTATCTGAATTCTGTTGATGTTCGCCGAACAGCGGATCAAGTGTTCGCAGAGATCGGCGCGGGGTGTACGATCGAACACGCTCTAAGTCAGCTGAATCAACAAGGATTAACACTGCCTTCGCTGGGATTGATTACCAAGCAAACGATTGCGGGGGCGATGGCAACGGGCACCCATGGTTCGGGACGACATAGTCTGTCGCACTATTTGCGTTCCGCCGAAATTGCACATTATCGTCGCGAATCCAACGAACCGGTTTTACAGACGGTCGATCGCGGCGACGAATTGTTAGCGGCTCGATGCGCCCTAGGAAGCCTAGGAATCATGACGTCGGTCACGATTCCCGTTATCTCGCAATTTCAAATCGAAGAGCACTTCGCGCGACACAGAGACTTGGACAGTGTGCTTGCCGCTGAAGCAGCATTCCCGCTACAGCAATTCTATTTTGCTCCTTGGCGATGGGATTATTTTGCGCAGCATCGCCGTCCCGTAACTGCCAGTCGTAGCTGGCTGGCACCCGCGTATCGGATGTACTGGAGCGCCGGCATGGATCGCGCTTTTCACTGGCTCGTTTTGGCACTTGTGAGAATTTTTCCATTTGCTGTAACGAAATTTTTTTACCGTCGCGTTCTAGGATGGCTCATTCCCTTGAAATGGAAAGTTACCGATCGATCAGACCGTCAGTTGACGATGCAGCATCAGCTTTTTCGCCATATCGAAATCGAGATTTTTGTGACTCGCTCTCGATTACACGAAGCTATGAAATTTGTTGAATGGATTATTAAACACGCGGCGGGGGAGACGGATTTGGACGACAAGGCTTGGGAAACTATGTTGTCATCAAGCCAACTTTGGCAACAAACACAATCGCTTCGCGGCCAGTATCGCCATCATTATCCTATCTGCATTCGCAAAGTCCTCGCCGACGAAACGCTGATATCCATGGCATCCGGCGCGGAGGACTACTATGCCATTAGCCTCATCAGTTACGCTCGTCCGACGCAGCGTCAAGGGTTCGAGTTGTTTGCACAGGTCATCGCGAAGACTATGGCTACGCTTTTCCAAGCGAGACCGCACTGGGGAAAATTCTGCCCGCTCGGCGTTCAGGAGTTACGCAAGCTCTATCCCGATTTTGAGAAATTTCTCGAAGTCAAAAAGGAGTTTGACTCCAGCTCGATTTTCGATAATTCGTGGACCGAAGAACTCTTCCGGCAACCGACCAACGGATGAATCTCAATTCGGGGCAGAATTCTCAAACGTTGTGAACTGTTCAGCCGACCAAGCTTTCAATTTTCCGACGGCACGGACAAATGCTAAATCAATCTCAGGTGAGTCATGCACAACAACTGGTACTTGATCAGACAAAGCCGCGAGCGTTTGGGGCAAGTCAAATCGCTGCAAGACACCCAGGAGCACAAAGCCGCTTTTGTAACTCTCAGGGATTCCGTGCAAGACAACTTTGCTGATAGCGTCCGCGTTCAATAGCGCGGCGTGCAAGGCGATCAAACTGGTTTCGTTATCTCCTCGTAGTTCGATTTTCTTTTTGGGAGATTTCTCTCGCAAAAAATTGATCGCGGCATCGACGCCAGCAATTTGACGACCCTCGATTGACCAGCCAGCTAACAGGTACGATCGACGCAGGTGCAGACCGACTTTGTCACTGCTGTCCCAATGCCAAGGACCAATGGCTTCGGGAATCACGATTGCCAAGTTTGCGCGCTCTTCAAATGTGACTTCGCACGCGGCGAAGATTTTACGTCGATTGATTTTTTTGCCAGTTGTTTTCGCAACGTCGAGCATCTCAGCAATTGCCGTCCAAGTTTTCTTGCCAGGGATGATGGCTGTTTGCGGATCTTTGTCGTCATGATCCATCGATTGCACGAAAAAGATTCGGCATTTCGATTCTGGATAAACATCGATATCGAGGCACGTTATCTTGGATCGGCCGTCTACAAAATTGCCGACTTCGGTTGACTGAAGCTTTGCGTCAGCACGGTAGTCGACTGTTCCGAAGGGCAATCTGCCTTGCACGCTATCGGAGACTTCCTTTACGATCGTAGCTCTCAATTCATCCCACTGTTTTTTCGTTGTTGGTGGTTCGACGGTTTTCGTTTCTACGAACCAATCGTGGACCGTGGTAACACGTTCGTCGGCAGGCAATCGATCGAAAACTCGCAGCTCACTTGGTTTGAATCGTTTTTCGGCGACGTCGCGAATCGATTTGCGTTCGCCTTGAAGGAAGCGATCAAACCAGACAAAAGTGCCGAGTTGCAACTCTTGCGTGTCATCGTGTCCGCCCGTTGTCCAATGGATGCCGAGATTCGTTGATTTGTTTAGTCGGTATAGCTGACTGACCTGGGCTTGAATGCGTTCGACGCCTCCCAACGGAAAAATCGGGTCTTCGTCCGTATTCACAATCAGCAATGACCGAGGAACAACCATGGCCGCGAGCGTTTGAAAGTCCCAACCATAGCGATTGACCATATACATGCAGTCGCAATGCCCTGCGATACAGTTACCCAATAGGTGGTCTTGCAGATCCGTAATTCCAGCCACGGGCGCAGCGACTGAGATTCGCGGATCGATTGCAGCAGTGTACCAACTGTACGCACCGCCACCGCTGCGGCCTGTAATTCCGATGCGCTGTGCGTCGACTTCGGGACGCGTCAGCAGATAGTCAATCGCTCGCATCGAATTCCAGGCTTCGACACCGGCAGGTGTATAACCCCGCGAAGGCCAGTCCCAGCGATTAAACGAATATAGGCCGTGATGAATGCCCTCGATTTCGCCAAGCTGGATCGTGTCGATTGCCATACACACATACCCATGAGTCGCAAACCAAATGGGATGGTGTTGATAATAAGTCTTGTTTCCCATGCTGCGTCCGTCTTCTTTGACTTGACCATGTCCGCAAACATAAAGCACCGTGGGCAACGGTTTAGAAACTTCCTTAGGCCGATACAAATTGGCAGTTACGTAAAGCCCCGGGAGCGACTGGAATTGAATGCGTTCTACGATCAAATCTTCTTGCTCGATAACGCCGATAGTCACGGCTTGAAGATCGGTGCGCGGCGGCATCGGGCTTAGGCACAGCATCTCTTTTAGCTGAGACTGCAAGATCGGATACGCCGCATTCCATTCTTCGGCGGATTTGAAACGACCAAGATCGTTGGCTTGTTGTATTATGCGAACTCGCGCGGCGATCGTTTGCTTTGACAGCCGAATCCCCTCTGAGTCGGCCGTCGGTTCTTGCGAACTAGCGGTGCTTTGAAAAGCGAAAATAGCGATGGACAGAGTACAGAGGATTAATGAAAGAAGTCGATTCAAGTTCAACATTATTGAATTCTCGGAGTGGACGATCACTGGATAGACGATTGGGGGTCACAGAAATCTGCGAATTTCGGTTAAGCTATGTTGGTGATGAATTTTTGATTATAGCCAAGTCGCACGCAAACAGATTACGAGGTTTCGATGATTCCAATTCATGACAATATTAAGCCTCGTCGTACTGCGTGGGTAAACTATACGCTGATCATCATCTGCTCACTTGTTTGGGTTTTGGAATTAGCGGCAGGGTCGAAGGTCAATTCGCTGATTGAGCGGTGGGGCTTGGTACCTGCGCGGTTGGTAACTCCAGCCGACACGACGCTGATTGTTACCAGTCCCGCCGTTAAGGAAACGCGATTGGGTCCTCAGCTCATTGAAACACAACGAATTATTGAAAAAGCTGCGGTTCCGGACTGGGTGACGCTGATTACCTGCATCTTCCTTCATGGTGGTTGGCTGCACGTTATCGGCAACATGTGGTTTTTGCATATCTTTGGCGACAACGTGGAAGACCGTTTAGGGCGAGGCTTGTACCTTGCGCTGTTTTTAGGCACGGGGATCGTTGCCGGTATGACGCATTTAGTGACGAATCTCAATTCACCGATTCCAACGATCGGCGCTAGCGGCGCGATCGCGGGCGTCATGGGCGCTTACTTGATTCTGTATCCGAAATCGCAAGTGATGGCGGTTGTGCCCTTGGTCATATTCTTTCCCATGATCGTTGTGCCCGCGCCCTTGTTCTTGGTGATTTGGTTTGGAATGCAGTTTTGGAATGGCACGACAAGCTTTGTTGCTGGGTCCTCTGGAGTCGCATGGTGGGCGCATATCGGTGGTTTTGTTGCAGGAGTTATTGTCGCCCTAGGTTTGATAAGTTTGAACAAGACCAAGCCTCCAATCGATGAACCATCATTCTCCGTTCCCGGCATGGGCATGTACCGCCGCAATCGCTCGTTGGAAGGTTGACGCGATCAAGAACATAGTGTCTTACTCACTTTTATTCTCGGACAGCTAATCTCGGAAAGTGAAAATAGATATTCACAGATGATCGATCGTCGAAGAAAATTGCTAGCGATCAAAAACAGCATACAACTTCAAGCAAATTAGAAAAGCTGAGTGAAGTTGCGAAGCCCGTATGATTGGAATGTCACGCTACGGTGCAAGAAATATCGAGAAACTTTTTCATAATGCGTTACTTCGCTATT
>JANMNK010001031.1:0-2281 GCA_031373875.1 Pirellulaceae bacterium
CAACATTACTTAAGTTAGCTGAAGGCAATTCCAACTCACGTTGCGCGAGTAGAGCCGGAAAAGTTTACAGAGACCCGTTCGGTCCTTTTCAATCGCCGTCGGCTTTCCATATTTAATCAAAGCGAGTTTTTTGTGGATCATCATCGTATCGAAAAAGCAGTTCGTGAAATCCTCATTGCAGTAGGCGAAGACCCTGATCGAGAAGGCTTGCATGAAACTCCGGCGCGAGTTGCACGCATGTATGCTGAGATGTTCTCGGGGCTCCGCAAAGATCCACGTGCTCACCTCAAGAAAGTTTTCACTGAGAAGTACGATGAAATTGTACTCGTTCGAGATATCGAGTTTTGTAGTATGTGCGAGCATCACCTATTGCCGTTCACCGGTCGAGCACACGTGGGCTATCTGCCAAATGGAAAGGTCGTAGGTTTGAGCAAGCTTGGTCGTGTCGTCGAGGAAGTTGCTCGACGGCCACAAGTGCAGGAAAGAATGACCGAGCAGATCGCCGATATGGTGGAATCCGAGCTTGAAGCTCGCGGTGTGGCGGTTGTTCTCGAAGCGTCGCATTCGTGCATGACCATGCGTGGCGTTCGCAAACCCGGCAGTATGTGCATGACTAGTTCCATGCGGGGAGTTTTTCGTGAAAACTTGTCTTCACGAGCCGAGGTGCTGTCGCTGATCATGCGAAGCGGGAAATAACGATTTCCGACGTATTTCACGATATCTCGAATGTGCGGTTTGATTCCGCAAATCTTCTAGTGCTTGCGCAGTGAAATCCCGATTTTTCGACCGCTTTGCGGCGGTCTTTGAGCCATTGCAAATTGGTGGGGCAGCATGGCTTCACACAATGACAATAAAGGGCTAACCTGACGATTTCTGATCGGGCATTTAACCCCTGTCAGCATACGGATTTTTTGTCGTCTAGGAATCGAGTACCAAGGAATGAACACGCCTCGCCCTTTTGTTCATCTTCACTGCCATAGCCATTACAGTTTGTTAGACGGTGCCAGTTCCATCGATCGTTTGGTCAAGCGAGCCAAAGATCATGGAATGAACTCGCTCGCTTTGACTGACCACGGTAACCTGCACGGGGCTGTCGAGTTTTACACGAAAGCCAAAGCGGGTGGAATCAACCCAATCTTGGGCTACGAAGCCTACGTTGCGCCGGGAAGTCGTTTTATAAGGGATGCCGCTTCGAGCAAAGAAGCGTCCTTTCACCTGACGCTGCTTGCCCAAAACCGAACCGGTTTTCGCAATCTCGTCAAACTCGCATCGGCTGCCAGCCTCGAAGGATTTTATTTTAAGCCGAGAATCGACAAAGAACTTCTCGCAGCTCATAGCGAAGGGATTATTTGCTTGAGCGGATGCGTGTCGAGCGAGTTTTCTCGCGCGATTCTCAAGGGTGGCGATACTGCTCAAGCGATGCAGGAAGCCGCCGAGGTGGCTCAGTGGTTTCACAAGCTGTTCGGCGATCGCTATTTCGTCGAGGTCATGAACAACGGTTTGCCAATCCAACGCATGCAATTGGAAGGTGCCGTCGATATCGCTAATCGTTTGGGTTTGCCTATCGTCGCAACCAGCGATGCCCACTACGTGGATCGCGAAGATGCGGAAACTCAAGATGTGTTGCTTTGCATCAGCACCGGCAAATACCGAACGGATACGAATCGGATGAAGATGGAGGGCAACCAATTCTATCTTCGACCACCCGAAGAAATGTACAAGAGTTTTCCAGGATTGGAATCCGCAGTAGCACGCAGCCAAGAGATCGCCGACTCGGTTGATATTGATTTGGAATTAGGCCGTCGGCACTTCCCTACTTTTAAATTACCAGTGGAAACAAAACCCGACGATTTCCTTCGCGAGCTTTGCGTCAAAGGCCTCAAGGAACGCTATGCCGGAAATGAAGAGATGCTACCCTGCGGCGAACTGGCGACGGTCGTTGTCGATCGTTTGGATCGCGAACTCGGAGTCATTAGCCGCTTAGGATTTTCAAATTACTTCCTCATCGTATGGGATTTCGTTCGGTATGCACGCGAGATAGGCGTTCCTGCAACTGCTAGAGGGAGCGGGGTCGGCGCTTTGGTTTGTTACGCGACCTACCTGAGTCACGTCTGCCCCATTAAGTACGACTTGCTGTTCGAACGGTTCTTGGATGAGAATCGCAAAGAAGCACCTGATATTGACATCGACTTTTGCAAAGAACGCCGCACCGAAATCATTCGCTACGTCAAGGAAAAGTACGGCGAAGAAAACGTCGCCCAAATAGGCACGTTTGGAACAC
>JANMNK010001049.1:0-8576 GCA_031373875.1 Pirellulaceae bacterium
GATCTACCGCGCAACGACCACGACACGCTGGCCAAGCAACTTCGTGGAGCGCGTCGAGGAAACTCGCGCTTTGCCACCAACGATTGATTAGAGTTCATCTACGGGCGCCTCGCCGCCGTTCCGAGTGCCAACGGCGCGCCAAGCTTGGTAATCAATAGAATTGGAAACCACCGAAACTCTCGAATCTCCCCATAACACAATCACATTTCCGGGATGATGTGATCTCGCCGACTTGAGCCCTAAGTTTGGTGATGTCGCAAAAGAAATACAGTCCCCAACGGTTGTGTTTGGCGGAAGGATATGATTGTAAAACGAATCCTGCACGGTCCAAAACAATGCCCCTTGAACGACATGCCATTCCCATGGATTTGAAACCGTTGCACATGTGTTGGTCCATTCGTTTACATTTTCCGGCGGGATAAATGCCCCCAAATGCAAAAACGCTGCATCACGAGGGAATCGTCCGACCCTCGTTTCTTCAGACGCAGTTGCTGAATTTACAAAAGTGCCAACTAGGCGTTCCGACGCAAACGCAGTTTGAGATAAGCCATCGGTAAATGCATTCAGAGGCGTCGGCGCATAGAGAGTAAAGGCGCCCAAATTCTTGGCTCCCGACTCACCAACCGTTGCGCGAACGCCTTCGTTGAACGTATAGGATGTGGTGCTCCGAAGCGCTAATTCGTCGCTGGGACATTGAAAAATTCGTGGTGCAGGCAAAATCGCTTTCTGGTTTGCTGCAGCAAAATCATTAATCTCCCGCCACGCAGAAGATTCCTCCATAAAAGGGAGTATGTGAAAGCTGGGCCCAGCAAAATAGTCCAGCGTTGGATAGATTGACGTGGGACAGTGGGCCAGTGCAGAGGGAAGAGCTCGATAGGCTGATTCGTAATTGGCTAAAGCGATTCCAATTTGATGTAGGTGGTTTTGACATTGCAACCGTCGCGAGGCTTCACGCGTGGACTGTACGGCCACGAGCGTAAACCCCATCAAGACGGAAATGATTGAAATGACTACCATCAATTCAACCAGGGTCATTCCGTCGGAATTTTTTGGATTACCCGAAGAAACTTGCATGGTATCTCCTGCGTAAATTCGCCGCCTTGATGATCGACCAGTAGCGCGACAATCTTCCCAACACTTAGATTTGGGCCTTCTGTTGTCACCTCCCCACACTCGATATGAACTGACTTGCCCTCTTCCCCAACTTTCAAACTAATCCCATCCAGGCCTTCAATCGTCGCAGATTTCAATCTGTAGTGATTGCCATCTGCATCCTCAAGAAAGAACTGCGATCGGACTAACTTTCCACCTATCGAAACAAGTTCAATTCGATCCGAACCATCGACCGCAACCCGATCTACATTCATTACCGAAAACTTGTCGTCGAAAGTGACGTCGCCTAATTTGGCGTCCACTTCAAACTGATTCAACCCAAATGTTGGCATGCTGGATGGCGTGAAGGTAACTTCCAATGGAATTTGGAAGAAATTAATGTCTTCTAACGTTTTGACCTGAGCCAAGTCCCACTTGGGTTCGATCGAAACCCAGTCTTTATTCGAAGTGAAAATTGCTTGCCGCACATCCTCCATTCCTTTCTTGGATTTTACAGTAAACGTCATTGATCGAGTGCAACGTGGGTTTCGATTACTTACGATTCCAGCGTTTTCACTTCCAGAAAACTCACATTCATACTCGGGTCCTACGAGTGAAACTTGCCGCATGACTAAGACCTCTGCTTTTCCCCGTAATTCTTTTGACGTCAAACCAAATTCAAGAGTTGTTAGACCGTTCCCAACTAAAGTCGCATTCAACGTAATTTCGGCCACTTTACCGGGAAGAATACTTTCAGGTTGGACCGATTTAATAGTCGCACTGGAGCAACACGGACGAGAACTTACGATGTCAGAAGCAGTTAAGGTACTGTTGCTGAGGTTTCGAATTTGAATCACGGTATCAAAAGGTGAGCGCGAAGGTATCGTAATGACAGAAGCGGAATCGTCGGGCAGAACTTCAAATGGCACTCTTACTTGCAAGAATTCATCACCTTTACCCAACTGTTTTTCGTCCTGTTGATGACAACCAACTATACCCAGTCCAAACACCAAGGCTAAGATTACCGGTACTGACCGGAACCTCATCGATTGAATCAACTTCACAACAAATGTCAGAATCGGAACGGCGACCAAAATCACGGCAATGACGAAACTCCAGTTTCTAAACGCATTTAGATTATTGACGTCCTTGCCGCTAATTAATCCAACGAATTTTCGCTGGATGTATTGCTCGAAATTCTTCTGTTCCACTGTAATCGCTTGCGTTGCTACCGGGTCATAGATCAACAAGCGGTCGTTGTCTTTCTTGGCGATAACTACAAAGTGAGGCATACCTTTGTCTGGCATTACCCGAACGATAAATGGGTCGGATAATGTCGACAAGATGCTTGCGTTACCTTCTACTGGGAGGTAATTCTCTCGGGACGATGCAAGTGCCGTCCGAATATCCGCAAGACTCCACATTGCATTTGACGGTCCAAGTTGGCGTAGACTTTCTAACGATACTTCGTGTTGCTTCAATCGCAGCAAGACGAATGTTGAACCAAGTCCGCAGCCGACAGCCTCGCTTTTCTCAGGCTGTTTTTCCGATTTCGGAGTCTGTAAAAACAACGCCAACGTGATTACGAAAATCGTTGCTTTAAGACACATCTGGCCTCCTCCGTCCTACTTTGAGTTTGAACGAAAAAACCGTAAACCGAAGAACACGGCTAACACAATTCCAAAAAAAGCAATGGGCACCCAAAACCACAAACCCCACAAACCCCGTGCTTGCGCTAACGTGGGACTTGCAGAGTCTGCCAGGTTCTCTAGAGCTTGTTCGCCCTGGCTCAAGCCACCGACGTATTCAATCGTGCCATTGATATGATCTTCAATACGTGTACCTAGCGGATAGTCTACTACTAACCAATTGGGTTCGAGCTGGGCTTTCCTGACGTTAGAAAAAGTTAGCGTGTTAGTCCCGTTATGCGGCCCCGAATGGTTGACGACTGTCTTCGTTGGCCACCACACCCCATCGATTTTGGTATTCTCGACTAACCAATGCTCACTCCGTCCAGTTGGACTATTTTTACCCTTCTTGTCGTGCAACTCAATTAGTTGAATTCCATCGACAGTATCAAAAACTAAGTTTGAATCACGCAGCAAACCGCCAGCTTGAACCCACAAGATCTCGAGCTTCCCGTCGTCACGAGTAGCAAAATTCAGTGCGTTGTCGTTCGGATTATGAACAATCCTTGACAGTAGATATGGCCAAAGCATGTAAACGTTAAAGCAAGTCGGGCCAGCAAATATTGCCTTGCGGGAGATCAATGCTCTGTTTGATCCGGTCAAATGGTCATGACTAAATTCGATTAGCTTTCCAAACTCGCGATCAAAAGAAATGTCGTACGTATTTGCCTCTGTTGTGGCACGGTAACGGAAAGAACCATTCGGTTGATAACTGAAAGATCCGAAATGATTTGCTTGTTTTTGGTTTTGTCGAAGACACAACACACCCTCCCCAACAACTTCTGCGCGCCAATCGAAAACCCAAGCGTGTTGGTCAGCGACCTCATAGTTTTTGAGCAGTGCCTTTAGAAACGTAAATGCATCAGATTTGTCCGCATCGGACTCCTGTGCTTGCCCTATTCGCACCAGGAAGATAACTGAAAACAGGCAGAAAATAGCAAGGCGGCGCATGTTTATCATTGTACGATCCAATATTGCAAATCGCCTGATGCGGTTTGCATCCTCAAAGAGGATGCAAACTGGTCAAACAAGAATGCAGCATGCAAAAGGGAGCAGAATTTGGACAGTTAGTTACAGCTCGTATACGCCGAATTACATGATGCACCTGGATACCATGGTGGATCTGCAAAAGCACAAATAAACATTCCCAGACGCTGTTGCGTGCAAACACCCTCTTGTACGAGGCCACAATTAATGGTTGTACCTGTGCAGTTATAACTACTTTTTGCGATACACGATCCTCCCCATGCATTTGATTCGCAACGATAGCAGGCTCCGCCTGGTGACGTGCATTCAAAACCATTATTAAACGGTGGTAGCAAACCGCCCTTGTCGCACCCGACTGATTTCTGTGTTATGCATCTAAAATTTGGTGCGCCACCAACAATTGAACTCGCCTTCGAATCGCCAATAATCGCATGACTCGTATTCAGGTTTCCTTTCATCTGAACAATCAACATTAACGAACCCAAGACCAAACTCGCGGTCAAAAAGCGTGAACTCATTACTGACTCCCTTTCGAAAGCAACTTTGCAAACAACAGCACGGCTTAATGTATTTTACGGGGGGGGGGGTCAAACGGTCGCCGTAGGTTCACGGAAAATATTAAGAAAAATCCTGCCACCGCCCAGAGCTGCAATTTCAAGTTAAAAGTTGTCTCTCGTGCCCAATTAACGCACCTAGCACCCCCACTGTGGAGGATTGTGTTATTC
The DNA here is from genome assembly GCA_031373875.1 of Pirellulaceae bacterium. Classification (GTDB taxonomy): domain Bacteria; phylum Planctomycetota; class Planctomycetia; order Pirellulales; family Pirellulaceae; genus JANMGV01. The sequence goes on from JANMNK010001049.1 coordinate 4,493, forward strand.
GCAGTTCACAAAAGCCGTTCGCCGCATAAGACTGCCGAAGAAACGATCGCAAGTGATTGACAAGCTAATGTCGGGGTTGTGCAACGTAAGATCGGAAGATCTTGGCGTCTTATTATTTGCTCATGTTCAAGGCGCTCGCAAAAAGCAGCGGCGACCGAAGTGTATACTGGCATCAAAGTGCGATGAGCTCCTACGACGGAGTTCCGGTTGAATGAGATCGATGCGGTTACTGTTAACGACGAAAATTTTTGCCTAGTAAACATGGTTGATCACTCGGGGACCAAAATGAACCTATTTGATTTGACAGGCAAAGTGGGTGTTGTTTCCGGCGCGGCTAGCGGGATGGGGCGGGCGATTAGTTTGGCTTGGGCGCAGCACGGCGCGGACTTGATGTTGTTGGATATCAATGCCGAAGGTCTAGAAGCGACGGCCAGCGAGATTCGATCGCTCGGCCGAAGAGTTGCAACGGCGACTTGCAATGTTTCTCGACCCGACGAAATTCGTGGCGTTTTCGGTGAGCTTGACAATCTGTTTGGTCGCATCGATTGCTTGGCGAATGTCGCAGGCGAAGGTGTTCTTGCCGCGCCGGAGTCGATCACGCTCGATGAAGTCGAACAAGTTTGGCGCAATCTTGTTTACGGGCGATTCTGCATGTGCCAAGAAGCGGGCCGCCGCATGCTGAACAATCAAGGCGGCAGCATCATCAATATCGGGTCGCTGGCAAGTACCACGGCCCTGGGTCGAGGTCACATCGCGTACAGCATGGCGATGGGCGCTGTCGCTCAGATGACGCGCGAGCTAAGCACGGAGTGGTCAGGGCGGGGTGTTCGCGTCAACGCGATCTTGCCTGCTCAAGTTGTCAATCCAAGTCTTGAGAAACGGATGGCAGCGAATCCAGAACTCGAACAAAATTGGTTGCGTGGTATCCCCGCCGGACGGCTTGGGCAATCAACCGATATTCAAGGTTTGGCTGTTCTGTTGGCAAGCGATGCAAGCCAGTGGATCACCGGAGCTCTCATCCCAATGGACGGCGGAAACCTTGCCATGAACGGCGGCGGCACGGTTGGTCCGACTAGCAGAAAGTGAAATGCGTAAGTCGCGGTGGTACGGACAGTACACTACAATCTATTGTCCCGATTGCAAAATGAAGATCCCACCCGTTTGTCTCACCTAAACCACCAACAATCGGAGAACGAGTGACGAGTCTCTTGTCAGCATCCATTGGTCAATCCGTCAAACCCAACAAACAACCCCCGCAGAATTAGATTTATAGACACCGAGAAGATTATGACGACATCAACTTCCCCTTCGATCGTCGCTTGGTTGTATCGCACCATGCAACTCATCCGGCAAACGGAAGAAGAGTTGGCTCGATGTCATCAGCGTGGCCTGATTCACGGAGCGTGCCACACCTATGTTGGACAAGAAGCGATTGCGACGGGCGTTTGCGCTCACTTGACGCATGAAGATGTCGTTTTCAGCACGCACCGCGGTCACGGTCACGCTTTGGCCAAAGGTATGCCACCAAAGGAATTGATTGCCGAGCTATTTGGTAGGTCGACAGGTTGCTCCCGTGGGCGAGGTGGCAGCATGCACATCTTTTCACCTGAAATCGGCATGATGGGGACAAGCGGAATCGTCGGCCCGTGCATCCTGCAAGCTTGCGGTGGTGGCTACAGTTTCAAGCTCATGAAACTTCCCCATGTCGCCGTCGCATTCTTTGGAGATGGCGCGGTCAACAACGGCGCTTTCCACGAAGGCCTCAACATGGCGTCCATCTGGAAACTGCCAGTGTTGTTTGTATGTGAAAATAATCAATTCGCAACCGAGGTGCCCTTTTCCTACGCCAGTGGCAATCCCAGCGTCGCTCAGCGGGGACAAGCTTACGGAATGCCTGGAATTGAATTGGACGGCAATGATGCCTTGGCGATTTATCGGGCCGCAGGCCAAGCGATCGACCGAGCCAGGGCAGGGCAGGGGCCGACTTTGCTTGAATGCAAAACTTATCGAACACGTGCCCACGCCGAAGGCATGGGGGATTTCGGATACCGAACACGTGAAGAAGTCGACGAATGGAAAAAACGGTGTCCAATCGAGCGGCTGCGAGCTCAAAGCGTTTCATCCCAGACGACAGTGGATTTCTCCGCCATCGATTGCGAAGTCCAGTCGATCGTAGTCCATGCTCGCGAGTTTGCAGAAAGCAGCCCCGTACCTGATCCCGCGACGGCGACACACCATGTTTACTCCGATAAGGTTTCGGCAGATAAGTCAAAGTCCGATCTATCAGCGATGAGCACCGCCACAAATACGATGACCTATTCCCAGGCGACGCTTGAGGCACTTCGCGATGCCATGACCCGGGACGAGAGTATTTTTGTCATGGGAGAAGGGATCGGGAAACGTGGCGGGAATTTTTTGACAACCAAAGGGCTTTACGATATGTTCGGCCCGGTTCGATTGTGCGATACACCGATTTGCGAACGAGGATTTGTCGGATTGGCTTGCGGTGCTGCTATGACGGGGACTCGGCCGGTAATCGATTTTATGTTTGCTGATTTTGTCTTGGATGGCGTTGGCGAAATCGTTAACCAAATCGCCAAGATGCAGTACATGTCCAGTGGACGACTAAAGATGCCGGTGATTTTGCGAGGTTGCATCGGTATCGGTCACTCGGCGGCGACGCATCACTCGGGAAGCTACTACGGCATGTATGCGCAAGTTCCCGGTTTGGTCGTCGCGGTTCCTTCATCGGCAGCCGATGCCAAAGGATTATTGAATCACGCTTTGCATGGCCACGATCCGGTGCTCTTCCTCGAGCATCGCGAACTCCTGCAAACCAAAGAGGCTGTACCTGAAGGTGACTATCAAATTCCCTTTGGCGTCGCTCGCGTTGTGCAAAGCGGCACGCAGGTCACGGTCGTGGCGATTGCAAGAATGGTGCATCTGGCTCGCGAAGCCTGCCAAAGACTATCTGCGGATGGAATTTCTGTCGAACTGATCGATCCTCGAACGGTTCTTCCCTTGGATACCCATACGATCCTCCAGTCCGTCGCAAAGACCGGACGATTGCTGGTCGTCGACGAAGCTCCCGCCAACGGCGGGATTGCCGGTGAGATCGCTGCGGTTATTGCTCAGCATGGCTTTGACAGTCTCGACGCGCCCATTTATCGACTGAATGGAACCTTTGCACCGACGCCATACAGTCCGTCGCTTGAGCAAGTGATGGTCCCGACAGTGGATCAGATTGTTGAATCCATTCGATCCTTGGTGGAGGAATAACCATGGCTGTCGAGATCCGCGTTCCTCGCTTGGGTTGTCGATGGAGGAAGGCACCTTCGTCGGTTGGTTGAAACGAGAAGGTGCACGCGTCGAAGTTGGCGAAGCGTTGTATGAACTTGAAGGTGAAAAAGCTACTCAAGAAATCGAGTCGCTGTACGCTGGTGTTTTGCACATACCAGAAAATTCTCCCAAGCCGGGTACCGTGATCCCTGTTGGCGAATTGTTGGGATACGTGCTCGCCGAGGGCGAGGCGCCGCCGACTGCTAAGAAAAATGAGAATGCTCCACCGACTTCGCAAGCTTTAGAATCAAAGGAAATGCAAGTCACAAGCGCGAACCCCTCAACGGCATATGATGCTGCATCAAATAGTTCTGCATCGAGCCATAAACGAATTACGCCACGAGCAAGGAAATTGGCCACGCAAATTGGTCTAGATTGGTCATCCGTTAGCGGGACCGGTCGTGGCGGGCGCGTTCGTGAGGCCGATATTCAAGCGGCGTCCATCAACGGAGTCGCTGCTTTGCCAGCAGTGCTCTCGCCGGAAGTTGTTTCGTCGACTCATCGCATTGTGCTGGCTGGACGTCGGCTCGCTATCGCCAATCGCATGATGCTCAGCCGTCAAAAAACAGTACCGGTAACTTTGACAACTCAAGCCGACGTCAGTGCGCTGGTTGCGAAACGAAGTGAATGGAAAGCGTCGCTAGGAGCCACCGCTGCGCCGAGTTACAGCGATTGTTTTGCCTATCTTTCTGCACGCTTGTTAGTCCGTCATCCCCACATGGCGGCGGTCTGGGAAAGCGAAGAT
>JANMNK010001107.1:0-1579 GCA_031373875.1 Pirellulaceae bacterium
ATGATGGGGATTGAGATTGTTACGGGCGGCAAAGAACGATGGCAAAGCGTTCAAAACGGGCTCGGTAAAGTTAAAGCGGACGCAAAATTAGTCGCCATTCATGATGCGGCCAGACCCTGCATTGCACGTACTTGGTTGGACTCAGTTTTTGAGAAGGCAGATGAAACTGGCGCTGCAATTTTGGCGAGCCCGATTTATGGTACTGTAAAACGGGTTGGTGGCCAGAAGATCATTGACCAGACAGTGCCGCGCGAGGGACTTTGGCAAGCTCAGACGCCACAAGTTTTCAAACGCGAATTGATTTGCCGCGCCTACGCCGATCGACGCATTCCAAATCCCACCGATGATGCGGAGCTAGTTGAAAAATTGGGAGTGCCAGTATCTGTTGTCGAAGCCAGTCCCTTGAACATAAAAATAACAACCAAAGAAGACCTCAAATTTGCCGAGCTCGCTTTAAGATCGCTACCCAAAGCTCGGCCTTTTCCATTTTAGTAAAACGATCCATTGAACATGATAGCTGACATCCTGAATGAACTAAAATGGCGTGGACTCGTTCATCAATGTACGGACGAAGAAGGACTGAGCAAACTGCTCGCGTCTTCCAAAGCTGTGTATGCTGGTTTTGATCCGACAAGTGACAGTCTTCACGTCGGCTCGCTGCTGCCCCTCACTGTGCTTCGCCGTTTCCAGCAAGCGGGGCATCGTCCTATCGCGTTGGTTGGTGGAGCTACGGGAATGGTAGGTGACCCGAGCGGCAAGAGCGAAGAGCGAAACCTTTTGTCCAAAGAGCAACTGGCACAGAATGTTGCTGGCATTCGACGCCAGATGGAACAATTCCTAAACTTCGAAGGACCCAACGCTGCGATTGTGGTCAACAATTTTGATTGGATGAGCAATTTTTCGTTTTTGGATTTTCTCCGCGATGTCGGCAAGAACTTTCCGGTGAACGTCATGTTATCCAAGGACTCCGTCAAGAGTCGGCTCGATTCTACGAGCGGTCTTAGTTACACCGAATTTAGTTACATGCTTTTGCAAGCCTACGATTTTGCTTACTTGGCCAAGCAGCACGACTGCCATCTTCAAATTGGTGGCAGCGATCAATGGGGGAATATTACAGCGGGCATCGACCTTGGTCGCAGAATGCACTCGATGCAACTCTTTGGAATGACTTGTCCTCTGCTGTTGACTAGCGATGGTAAGAAAATGGGCAAAACGGAAAAAGGTGCCGTTTGGCTTTCCGCGGCCAAAACCAGTCCTTATGCCTTTTACCAGTATTTCGTTAACGTGGCCGATGCGGATGTTCTCATGACGCTAAAATTCTTGTCAGACATTGACCGCGAAGAAATCGAGTCGCTCGAAATCGCAACGCGTGAGAAACCGCACGAACGCCTTGCACAGAAAAGGTTAGCCGAATCGCTGACTGAACTGGTTCACGGTCCAGCGGGGCTTGAGTTGGCTCAACAAGCCACACGAACTTTGTTTGGTGCTGAAATCGACAATCTCAAAGACAACGAATTGCTAGAAATTTTTGCCGATGTCCCAAGCTGCGAGCAGCCTCGCTCTTTGTTGTCCGGTGCGG
>JANMNK010001265.1:0-4027 GCA_031373875.1 Pirellulaceae bacterium
GATTGAGCCGAGGCTTAAATTCACCGGTGTTGTCAAACTACTGAAGTTCAGAAGGTCCGTTCCTTCATTAGCCAACTCTGTTACCAGATCTGCTTCTCCTACGATTGATGGTGCTTCGCCAAACACATAGATGTCATCGCCAAGTCCGCCTAGCAGCGAGTCACTCTCCTCACCACCATTCAACGTATCATTGCCACTTCCTCCCACAAGCACATTGGCATCAAGATTTCCGGTTAAAATATCATTTCCGGCCCCGCCCGTTGCGTTTTCAAAGGTGTTCGTCAAGTTGAGCTTGATCGTTCGATTCGCATGTACTCCCTGAACGGCGATTGAGCCGAGATTTAAATTCACCGACGTTGTCAAACTACTGAAGTTCAGAAGGTCCGTTCCTTGATTAGCATACTCTGTCACCAGGTCTGCTTCGGATGAGGTTGCTAAGCCAAATACATAGATGTCGTTACCCAGACCACCGAACAAGGAGTCGTTGCCACTTTGACCGTTTAGAGTATCGTTGCCGGAACCTCCTGTCAGAACGTTGTTCTGTGCATTACCGATCAGAACATCGTCTCCAGCCCCCCCCGTGGCGTTTTCAAGGGTGTTCGAGGATGGCAGTTTGAGAATAAGGTTTCCCGGTACGACGGTTTGATTAGTAGCAACGGCTAACCTCATGGTCGCATTCAACGATGTGTTGGAGAGATCAAGTTTGTCGGTACCGTCTGAGTCAAGAATCGTATCGATTCCCAGCGGCGAATCCGCATCGAACCGATAGGTATCGTTTCCTCCGCCTCCGTTTAATGTATCGTTGCCAGAAGCACCGATCAAAAAATCGTCTCCCGTTCCACCGATGAGAACAGCGGGTTTCGCGGTATTTAATAAGCGGAGCGTATCCGCACCTCCGCTGCCACGGATTACAAAGCTGCTTACGTCTGCGCTTGGATAGGAAAAAATCGTTCCCGCGAAATTTAAATCATGGATTTCACCATCGGGACCATTGTCGACGTCGACGGCAATGAGCTCATTTGAGTTGTTTCCGAAAGCTACGACGGGGCCACCCGAAACGTGGTAAGCTCCCCTGAAAACTGCCGAATTGTCTTCACTAAACTCATTGACGTCGGCCTCGGGAACGTCATTGAGAACATCGAGCACGACCAGCAACTTTTGGTCCAGCATCGCATCGGTCCTCCCGGCGCCGGGCAAGTTAATATCCGTACCGATTGTAAACACCCTTGTGTGCGAGCCAATCGCTAGATCCGCGGGATTGTTAATGTAAACGTAACTGAGTTCTGTGTCGCTGGTGCGATCAAACAGCTCATCATTGGACAAATAGTATCCAATGTAAAACGCTCCGCTTGGTTGATTAAGAATGTCGTAATTGACGCTGAGTTGATTTCCCCCGTCGCTCGCCACACCGGTGCTGACAATGTCTGTAGGTACCGGAACGGAGTCGAGAGTAAAGTTGACGTCGGAAATGTCGAAGAAAATGTTGCCAGCCGCTTGAATGCGGATTCGAGCCTGAGTCGAATCGACATTCGGGACGACTACGTCCTGAGACCCATCATTGGGGGCATTGCTCGCCAAAGTCATTGGGTAGGTCAAGCCGCCGTCGGTCGAAAGCAAAATATTTACGTTAGCAGCATTAATCGGAGCGGTCGTTGTCCCTGCAACATTCCAAGTAACGGCCTGCGTCGTCCATCCCGTCCAGGGCAACGCCGTGTTCGGTGAAGTAACCGCAAAGGCTGCCCCTGTGTCTACGACCGTCAAAGCCATATCGTCCCATTTGATCCCTCCCCCACCGCTTCGATTGTCTCGAGCCGTAACGCGAAAGGTGCTGGTTCGGCCAACGGTGAATAGTCGCTCGTCGTCCGCGACCGTATTCGCAGCAAGATCACTTATCCTTGGAAAAGAACGTGACGCATCAGAAGTTGGGGGCCGAACGCGAAAACGAGGGCCAGTGCCGTTATCAACCACTCCGGGCGGCATCTGTACCTCGCCAAGATCGCGTTGTTCCCATGAATACGTCAATGCGTCTCCGTTTCCGTCGGAACCCGTAGCGGTTAGCACGAATGGGGTGTTAGCAGGAATTGCGTAGTCTAGCCCCGCGTTTACCGTCGGTACGGTGTTCCCGGTCAACGTTCGAGTGCCCACATCGGGAATGGACTGGTCGACAAAGTTGAGTATCTGAACGACAGAATTGTGATGAAGGTTGGCATCCCGGCCACCAACAATATGCCCGTAAGACAGGATGGTAGTGCCGTAACCGTATTCGTAGGCAGAGTTAGCATCACGGCCGACATCAGTGTAATTAAATGTATGGTTGCCGGCAAATTGATGAGCAATCTCATGCCCTACACGATGATAATACTCACCAAAACCAAGACCCAGCGCTCCGGAAACGGCGCCACCCTTGTGAGTGGCGCTACCTACCACAGCAAAGTAAGCGGCACCGCCGGCCGCTGCGGTACTGAGGACGTGTCCGAGGTCGTAGTTGGAAGTGCCGATTGCAGAATCGAGGTTAGATCGATTTTCTTCTATCATCGCAAAAACATCCGCACCCGTATAAGGGTCGGTCGAAGCATCGGTATAAATCACGGTGTTGTTACTGGCTACAAGAACCAATCGGATCGCCAATGTTTTTTCGAAAACCAAGTCAACTTGATTGAGAAGCGAAGTCACGGCCGCGAGACTGGCAGCGACTGTTCCCCCATTTGACTCCGTGAATTCGCCTGTAGCTGCGATTGCAATACGGAAAGTGCGTAACTGAGTACCAGAATCCATCAATATTGGGGAATTGTTGGAACGAGCACTGTCGAGCGCGTTGATGGCCGCGCACGAGTTAGCTACCTCATGAGTGGGAGCGAAGAGTAGATCTGGCAATAATTCCGATGGAACGAGTGCATGAGGATCAGCTATGAGGTCTGTCTCTTGAAAGCTCACGTATAAGCTTCGATCGAGGTGATAATATGGCCTGATTTGGAATATTCCGGATTCAGTCATGACAGTGGCGTTGAATCCAAGCGGTGTGAGGCTCAGTCGTACTGTTGCGGTAGGATCGTCAAGGCCTTGACCGCGATAGGTTTTGATATCGGGAAATTGCGCCGATAACGCTGGTTCCAAAATAGCGGACTCGAAAACCGCGAACCGCGCAAGGGAACCCTGCGGCGTTGGCAAGGTAAATTCGAGCGGCTCTCCCGACGTGAATTCTATCGGTGCTTGGGCAAGAACAGACCGCAGTAAAGAGTGGTCTACGGTTAATGGCTGGGCGCTCTCTACGTTGACGTCTACAACCCGCGAAGCATCCGAGGGAGGAATGGCATTCATAAGTCGCCAAGGCACCATCGTGTCAATTGTTAATAGCCGTCGAAACTCAAGCGATTCGAGTTTCAATCGTCTTTGGTATTTATTTCCAAGCGGTTGTCCAAATCGTTGAAGCGAACTGCTAGTTAACAACCGCACAAACCGTAGTTTCGCCAGTGCCTTGCGCATCAATGCCACATTGCGGATCTGACGGCGAAATTGTCGCAATGATGAAAGCCACGATTCAAAAGTCATAGTGTGCCTGCTGGACAATCCGTGAAACCAAAATTAACTCGCAACAATTATGAAGAAATTACGAAGATCAAGAATGTTGATTTGACCGACTCGCAATTCAGGAATAAAGTTTTTCGCTATCCAATGCACCGAAGGCGCTCGAACATGCGAGAAAAAGTCTTATGGCAATAAACTCCGTCGACAAAAGATGGTATTCGATTTTTCCTCTATCTGCCAGTAAAGCGCTTGTAACCGGTATTTTTTGCCCAAAGACGTACAGATTATTTGCCCTCCGAAGTCAACGCATTTCGGAAAAACGACAGCGGGGTTAACAGTCGGAAGGCTGTGAAGTAGGTCTGCGAAGATGTATCCACCACACATTCGGCTTTTCTACGATTCTCATTTAACAACCGGCGCAGCAATCTTCGAGTGTCATTCAGAGCGCGACCATCTTCCGCCGGTGCGCGACAACGGTCCGCAGATAATTCCAGAATGCTGC
>JANMNK010001115.1:0-3007 GCA_031373875.1 Pirellulaceae bacterium
GTTATCCCGATTTTGATCAACCTCAATATTGAATCCACGATGATCATTAAACCCGAACTACTGCCGTCGACTAAGAACTTTATCAGCAAGCCAACACGGATGCTAATCGGTGGTCGCTGGCGTGAGGCTTCGAACGGTGAAACCCTGCCCTCGATCGATCCAGCAACAGGTCAGATCATTTGCCAGTTCCCTGCTGGCACGGTGGTCGACGCCGACGAGGCTGTAAGAGCAGCACGGCATGCGTTTCCAGCCTGGAAGAAAATCTCGCCTTATGATCGTGGTCGATTGTTGCAAAAGGCAGCTTCGTTACTGGAAAAGTACTCCGATGAACTTGCGGAGTTAATCACGCTTGAAAATGGCAAGCCGTTGTGGGAAGCGAAGAAGGAAGTCGGAACCGCTGTCAGTTGGACTGAATACTACGCTGGTTGGACGACCAAGATTTTAGGAGATACCATCCCGCTCTCTCTTCCTGGACAGTTCTTGAACTATACGACGCGCGAGCCGCTCGGCGTGGTCGTCGGAATCACGCCGCCCAACTATCCGCTAACAATGCCGCTCTATAAAGCAGCACCAGCGCTCACAACGGGCAACACGATCATTATCAAGCCATCTGAGGATACTTCGCTCGTTGCATTGCGGCTTGCGGAGATCGTCACGGAGGCGGGTTTTCCAGACGGCGTTTTTAATGTTGTTACGGGACTTGGGGAAACTGTTGGTGCTGCGTTCGCGAATCATCAAGATGTCGATAAGATCACTTTCACGGGTAGTACCGAAGTTGGCCGTGAATTGGTTCGTGCGAGTGCTGGCAACCTTAAAAAGGTCTCACTCGAACTTGGTGGCAAATCGCCAAATATCGTTTTCGCCGACGCTGATTTGGAAGCGGCACTCAAAGGCGTTTTCATGGGGATCTTTTTTTGCCAAGGCGAAATTTGCTCGGCAGGTTCGCGACTTTTAGTCGAGCGACCCATTTACGAAGAATTTACCGCAAGATTGGCGGACATGGCGCGTGGCGTGAAGCTTGGCCACGGACTCGATGCACAAACTAAAATGGGGCCGCTTGTCAGTCGAGCCCAGCAGCAACGTGTGCTTCGTTATATTGACATCGGAACAGAAGAACACGCCAAGACGCTTAGCGGAGGTAAAGCACCCGGCGAGTCACTTGCCAACGGATTCTTTGTCGAACCAACCGTATTCAGCGAAGTGAATAATCACATGCGAATTGCTCGAGAGGAAATTTTTGGGCCTGTTGTGTGCGCGATTCCGTTCGATGATTTGCCCGATGCCCTCGCCAAAGGAAACGATTCTCTTTTTGGTCTAGCTGCTGGCGTTTGGACGCGCGACATTCGAAAGGCTCATCAAGCTGCCGCAGCTCTCGATGCTGGAACAGTTTGGGTAAACTGCTATAACGCTTTCGATAATGCTTCGCCGTGGGGCGGATTCAAGCAAAGTGGCTGGGGACGTGAAAAAGGTCCCTACGGTCTCGAACTGTTCACGCAGATCAAATCCGTCATCATCAATTACACTTGATCGAAGTCGTTGGGTCGAGAGGCGATGCTGATGAAGTCCATTCGATCGAATCAAAAAGTTGAATCGTCCAAACTTTTGTCTCGTTTAGATCAAGGCGAGATATCATCGCTGTTTGATTTCCTCGAAGATACGCTCTTCTGGATCAAAGATGACAGCGGACGATACCTGCGAGTGAATCGTACGTTTCAACTGGATTATTCTCTCGCTTCGAGAGATGATGTGATTGGTTTGACCGATTTCGATTTATCGCCACCGTGGATCGCTGAAGCGTTCCAAGCCGATGACGCTTTGGTGTTGGGTGGACGGCGCATTGTGGATCGTATCGAGTTGATTAGCGGCTTTGATCGATCTTTACGCTGGTATCGCACGGACAAGATTCCCTTGCGAGACGAGCAAGGCAAAATTGCCGCAACCGCTGGGATGGCTCAACTGTTGCCGGCCTTAAAAGGACCTGAGTTTCCATTGCCTCGATTAGCCCCAGCACTTGAGGCGTTGCAGGATGAATCCAAGTTTTCGTTGACGAACGTCGAGCTTGCTCGGTTGGTTGGAATGTCGGTCAGCGCGTTCGAGCGACAATTTCGGGCTCACTTGCAAATATCGCCCATGCAGTTTCACCGACGGCTGCGGTTGGCGAGAGCTGCTGCCGCTTTGATTCAAACGTCCAATTCGATTGCAGAGATCGCATTAAACTGTGGCTTCAGCGATCAATCCCATCTTTCACGGCAGTTTAAGGAAATGTACGGCTCGACCCCTAGTGACTGGCGTGGCCTCCATTTATCGACCGAGTAGAGGCATCTTAGCCGCTTTTGTTCTAAAAACAGCAGTCTATGTTCAAGACGCCGCTGGTTTTTTCATTAGAATTCAGAGCACGTTTTCAGGATTGTTGCCTCCAGTTTAAACGAATTGTTCCTTCAGGAGTTTTTGTCCATGTCATTTCTACGTTCTATTCGCAGTTCAGTCCTGGTAATCGCCTTAGGTGGAGTGCCTTGTATCTCCCCATTTGCGCAGTGCGAAGACTGGCCGACTTTTCGTGGCACACATCGAACCGCGTTCGCATCGGACAAGAACCTTCTCACTTCATGGCCCGAGGGTGGCCCGAAACTGGTTTGGGAAACGGTCGGTGCTGGTCGCGGATATTCGAGTATTGCCGTAGTTGGAGACAAACTATTCACCCTCGGCGACGCGCTTTCGACAAAGGATGGTGATGAAGACGAATACCTGACAGCATACGACAGAAAAGCCGGCAAGCAATTATGGGCGACCAAGACAGGACCGGCATGGAAAGAAATGAACCCCGACTGGCACAATTCTCGAAGTACGCCGACAGTGGATGGTGACATGGTCTATGCCATCGCACCTAAAGGCGTGCTGGTTGCGTGCAAAACGAGCGATGGAAAAGAAGTTTGGCGCAAAAATCTTGTCGACGAAATCGGCGGCAAAAAAGATGACCCTTGGGGTTATAGCGAATCTGTTTTGATCG
>JANMNK010001171.1:0-9767 GCA_031373875.1 Pirellulaceae bacterium
CAGCCGAATATCTGCAATTGCAGATAAAGAAATTCGGCCCTGGTAATCAAAGCTATCGGCAGGTGATGCTCGATAGCATCCTGCAACCGCGCGGTGCCTTCGATCCAGTTCCCTCTCAGTCTGCGGGGAAAGGTTCCAAGTTGAGTATGGTATTCCGCAATGCAAAGTCCGTCAGCTTCTCGGCTTTGCCGGTGGATCTCGAATTGTTGATCAAGGATATCAAAGCTTTTTATCGCGAAGCTGAGCGTGGCGGTAATCCCAATTTTGGCGGGAAAGTCGATTTGTCATACGTTCCTCCCATCCAGTCACCAGCGGAATTGTTTAACGCCAAAAACATCAAAAAATACGTGCAAACGGAAGTAGCAAAGTGGTCCATGAACTTGGAGCCTCGCGAAAATCACTGGGATCGTCGAATCGACGTGACGACTCCGCTTCAAAAAGCAGGGCTTTATGTTGTTACGGCAAATTTCGACGATGGAGCTCATGCCGCGCGTTGCTTGGTTTGGATTCAAGATACCGCGATCGTCCGCAAGCCGCTCGACCGGAGTCTGATGTATTACTTGGCTGACTCCGAGTCGGGCAAGCCGCTTGCTGGGATGAATGTAGAAATCTTCGGCTTTAGCAATATCTACACCAACGACAACAAGCCTCGAGTAACGGTAAAGAGCATAGCGAAAAAATCGGACAATGCTGGCCAAGTTATTCTCAAGGCGAGTGATTTGCCCGATCAATTCCAGTGGATGACAATTGCTCGCGACAATGCGGGACGGTTGGGAATTCTCGGTTTCGAAGGTGCGTGGATCGCGGAATACAGTTACGAAAACTTCCAGCAATTAAAAGCTTTTGGAGTAGCAGACCGCCCCGTTTACCGTCCCGGTGACAAAGTGAACGCCAAGTTCTGGATCGCTGCGGCAAACTATGGATTAGCCGAAGTTTCTAAACCGATTTCCAAAGTAACTTTTCCAATAGCGGTTGTTGATCCTCAAGGCAAAGTCCTCTATGAAATCGAAGTCAAAACCGATGAGTACGGTGGGGGCAATTTTAGTTTTGAGCTGCCCAAAAAAGCGATGCTGGGCGCTTACTCATTCCAGGTAAAACGTAACGATCAAGAGTGGATCCCAAATTCACTCTCGATTCGAGTCGAAGAGTATCGTAAACCGGAATTCGAAGTGAATATTGCAGCCCCAGATAAACCAGTCTCGCTGGGCGACAAAATCCAAGCCAAGATAAACGCGAAGTACTATTTTGGATCACCCGTAACCGAAGCGTCGGTGAATGTCCGTGTGACTCGCGAATCGTACGACGATAGGTTTTATCCTGTGCGACCGTACGACTGGTGTTATGGTCCCGGGTACTGGTGGTACGCGTACGATTATCCTTGGTATCCAGGCTGGTCCAAATGGGTTGGGTGTCGAATGCCAGAGCCTTGGTGGATGCCCCAATTCTCATTCGAGCCGCCGGAGCTTGTCCTCGAACAAGAGCTTCAACTGGACTCGAATGGCGAAGCGATCATTGAAATCGATTCAGCATTAGCCAAAGAAGTTTTTGGCAATCAAGATCATCGCTATAGCATTACTGCGGAAGTTCGAGATGCATCGCGTCGAACAATCGTTGCTCAGGGGCAAGTCATTGCTGCTCGACAAGCTTTTAAAGTCTATTCGTGGCTCCAGAACGGCTTCTACCAAGTCGGCGACGAAATCATAGCGAGTTTCGAGGCACGTGCGCTCAACGGAACAAAAATCCAAGGTACTGGCAAATTAGAATTACTTAGAATTACTTATGACAGGCAGCGCAAGCCCATTGAAACTCTAGTTGAACAATGGGATGTGAAGACCGAGGAGGACGGACAGGTTCGTCAGCAGATGACGGCTGGTAAAGTTGGACAGTATCGATTGAAATTGGTGCTTGACGATGGCCAAGGGCATTCGGTCGAGGGCGGTTATATTTTTACCGTTCGCGGCGGTCCAGCCGATGGCCAAGATTTTCGTTATACCAGTTTGGAGTTGATTCCTGACAAAGCCGAATATGCTGTCGGCGATACAGTCCATCTCCAAATCAATGCCGATCGCGATGATGCACTTGTGATGTTGTTCGTTCGTCCAGCGAACGGAATCGGCACGAAGCCACAGTACATCCAATTAACCGCAAAATCCAAAACGGTAGATATCGAAGTGGCCGCTGACGATCAGCCAAACTTTTTTGTCGAAGCCCTCACGATTTACGGTGGTGAAGTTCACCAAGCCGTACGCGAAATTATTGTTCCACCGGAGAATCGGGTTCTGAATGTAAAAGTAGATGCGGGCAAATCCGAGTACTTGCCGGGCGAAGAAGCCGATGTGACAGTAACTGTGACCGATCCCCATGGAAAACCAGTAAAGGGCTCCACCACGATTGCCGTGTATGACCGTTCTTTGGAACAGATCGCGCCCGAAATGATCCCAGGCGATATTCGTGAGTTCTTTTGGAAGTGGCGGAGATCGCATATTGTCGCGCGAGCAACAAATCTGGATTGGGTCAATTATTCCCTAAGCATCGTTGGCGTTTATGGCTGGACCCCGCTCGGGATTTTCGGACAAACGCAAGCCGACGATTTATCGGACGGTATGAATGGTGAAATGGGCATGGCCTTAGGAGACAGGCCTACAAAACAGTTTATGGGTCGAGCGATGCGAGGCGGATTTGGCGGGGGACTTGGTGTTGGCGGCGGGGCTGAAGCTATGGGAGCACCTGGGGCACCGATGGAGATGGCAATGGACGCGAGCGCACTTTCGAGTGAGAGGGGCTCCATGGCGAAAAATACCGCTGGCGCTCCTCCTACGGGCGTCGCGAATGTCGCGCCGTCGGTACGCAAAGACTTTGCGGACGCAGCCCTATGGCTGGCGAGAATCGACACAGATGCCAATGGCCAAGCGACTGCGAAATTCAAAATGCCTGAGAATCTTTCGGGGTGGAAATTGCGAAGTTGGGCTGTTGGATCTGGCGTGCGTGTAGGTTCTGGATCAGCCGAAGCAGTTACTCGAAAGAATCTTCTCGTGCGGCTGCAATCGCCTCGCTTCCTCGTCGAACGCGACGAAGTCATTCTCTCGGCAATCGTTCACAACGATTTGCCAGTAGCGAAAGACGTGCGTGTTTGGATCGAAATCGATGGCGAAACGCAATTGGAGTTGATGCCCAATAGCCCATCCGAGTCGACAGTACGCGTTGACTCTCATGGACAAGTTCGCGTTGATTGGCGATGCCGAGCGACCGCTGAGGGAGTTTTCAAAGTTCGTGCACTGGCAGCGACCGACGTCGAATCCGATGCTATGCAATTAGAAGTTCCTGTGCTGGTCAATGGAATTCTCAAGACCGACAGCTTTGCCGGAACAGTTCGACCCAATCAAGAAAAATCTGAAGTTACCATTACGGTTCCCGAAGATCGTCGAGCAGAGCAATCCCGACTGGTATTACGCTTATCGCCATCGCTAGCAACGTCCATGATCGATGCCCTGCCCTACTTGGCCGAGTATCCCTACGGTTGCACCGAGCAAACGCTTAATCGATTTCTTCCAACGGTAATTACGCAACGGATATTGCAGGAGATGAATATCGATCTTGCGCGACTCAAGGACAAACGAACCAATCTGAACGCACAGGAATTGGGTGACGCAGCCACGCGTGCTCAGCAATGGAAACGGTTCGATCGCAATCCCGTTTACGACGTAGCGGAAGTGAACGCCATGGTAGCCGAAGGAGTTCAAAAGCTTACCGAAATGCAAATGTCCGATGGCGGATGGGGGTGGTTCAGCGGAATCGGCGAGCATAGTAGTGCACACACGACGGCGGTGGTTGTTCGTGGACTGTTGATCGCACAACAAAATGACATTGCCATCGTTCCGGACGTTCTAGAGCGTGGCTTGGCGTGGCTCGAACAATACCAAATGGGCCAACTGCAAAAACTAAAAAATGCTGCAGTAAATGTTGAACCATCCAAGGCGACTCCGGATAGCCTCGATGCACTGGTTTTCCAAATTCTCGTTTCTGCGGGGCGTACACAACCTGAGATGCAGACCATTCTTTTTGAAAAACGTGAGTCGCTCGGTGTCTACGGAAAAGCGCTCCTGGCGCTAGCAACGCATGCCATCGGAAACGAAGAACAAACAGCTATGCTGCGAAAGAACATCGAGCAATTCTTGGTCGAAGACGCCGAAAACGAGACGGCATTTCTTCAAGACAATGCTCCTTGGTGGTATTGGTATGGCAGCAATATCGAGAGCGCTGCGATTTACCTCAAGCTCCTTTCTGCCATCGATCCGCAAGGTCAGAGAGCGCCGCGTTTGGTCAAGTATTTACTCAATAATCGCAAACACTCAACTTACTGGAATAGCACCCGCGATACGGCGCTCGTAATCGAAGCGTTTGGCGATTATTTACGCGCGACAGGCGAAGGCAAGAATGCTGTAACGGCGGAAGTGTACTTGGACGACAAGCGACTCGGTACAGTGGACTTCACTTCAGAAAATCTTTTTGAAGTTGACAACACGATTCAAATCGTGGGCAATGCGGTGCCCGCTGGATCGCACAAGTTGGAAATTCGCCGCAAAGGCGAAGGGCCAATGTATTGGAATGCTTACTTGACCAATTTTACGCTTGAGGAAGAAATCAAACCCGCTGGCCTAGAAGTCAAAATTGAGCGGCGGTTCTATCGCGTCAATCGCGTCAAGAAGGACTTGCAGTTGGCCGACGACCAAGGGCAAATTGTCGATACGCAGCGATCGGCACTCGAACGAATTGAATTAAAAGATCTGCAGGCTTTACCTTCGGGGACGATGGTCGAAGTCGAGTTGTTAATCGAAAGTAAAAACGACTATGAGTACTTAATCATCGAAGATCGCAAACCAGCAGGTTTGGAATCCATCGACACTCAGAGCGGTTACGTCTACACCGGTATGACCAGTGTGTACCGCGAGTTTCGCGATCAAAAAACAGATTTCTTTATTCGTTGGCTGCCGCAGGGCAAACATTCGATGAGATATCAATTGCGCGCCGAAGCGCCAGGAATCTTCACAGCTTTACCCGCTCAGATCACGGGCATGTACGCTCCGGAATTGGTCGGTAACTCGGCAGATTTTGATCTCCGCGTTGAAGATCAAGCCGACGGACAGTAAACTTCACTCAATAAGGAATCGCCCCGCTCATTGAAAGACTGAGTAAGTATGAAATATTTCGCAATTGTCGTAGGTGTAATTTTCTCCAACAGCCTACTTGCATGTGCATCGATGGCCGATGAATTGAACGTGCCTGCGGCAACTGCGTATGTAGAACCTAATGAAACGAATGTGCGAGTTCATGAGCGAGGAGGTGTGATTGAATGGAAAGGTGACACGCAGCACATTGTTTGGTTTGGGAAATTCTCGAGTGCTGGAGAAATTCAAGCATCAGTGAATGTAAAGCTCGCTCAAGGAGCGGAAACAAAACTGCGATTGACGGTTGGAGAAACTTCGCGTGAAGCGTCTGCCAAGGCTTCCGGCACCGAGCCAATCAAGTTAAATTTTGGGACATTTCCGATCAAGGAATCCGGGTATCATCGCTTTCAGTTGGAGTCGCTGAATGGTGAGGCAGACAACGGGCAAATCGAGAGTCTTCAGCTTGTCGGCGACATTATTGACACGGCTCATTTCAATCTGGATCCGCGCCGCAACGCAGCGTCGGTGCACTTGGCCTACCCGTTACCTAGGGAAACGAAAGTAATGAGATTCTATACGGAGGTAACTGCAGTAACCGATCCCACGCACTCCTTTTATATGGCGTGCGGATTTCATCGAGGTTACTTCGGTATGCAGGTCAACAGTCCGACCGAACGCCGTATCATTTTTTCCATTTGGGATGCTGGGAACGGTGCAAATGCCAACGCACGCGACGAAGTTGCCAAATCGAATCGAGTTGAGCTTTTGGAAAAAGGCCCAGCGGTCCATGCGAATGATTTTGGCGGCGAAGGAACGGGGGGGCACAGCCATTTGACGTTCGATTGGAAAACGGGTGTTCCTCAAAAATTCCTAGTCGAAGCGCAGCCCGAAAACAAAGACACGATTTTTTCCGGCTACTATTTTCGTCCGGATAACCAGCAGTGGATGCTGATCGCACGGATGCGTGCACCCAAGGATGGAGGCTATCTTAGGGGATTGCATAGCTTCAGCGAGAATTTCTGGGGTAGCAATGGGCAAACTCAGAGAAAATCTCTTTTTGGGAATCAGTGGGTTCAATCGCCCAACGGCCAGTGGACCGAGTTGACCAAGGCCAGCTTTAGCCATGATCCTACGGGAAAAGAAAATCGATTAGACCGGTTTATGGGAGTCGAAGAGGAACAGTTTTTTCTGTCTCACGGTGGTTTCGTAGACGGATTTACCAAGTTCGGTGAATTGTTTGAGAGATCTGCACGCGGTCATTCGCCGGACATCAAGGGAATCGAGCAATTAATCGATAAACCAAAACCGTAACATGGCGGTTAAAATTTCGATCGTTACGAATCAGTAGAGTCGCTTATCGATGTGTGGGTCGGTATCGCGGACATCGTGATAAGGTACTTGTTCCACAGTGTCTTTTACACTCTTGGGTGCTAGATCGAAGAGGCCCGGAATCATTCGCTCCAAAGTAACTTGTGCGGAGACCATCGTCCGCGGCGGACTTGGGTCGGGATCGTCGAAACGTGCAACGATGGTCGTAATATTGTCCAAACCGCCGCGGGAGTTAGCGAGTTCGATCAGTTCTCGGCAAGCGATCACCGGATCGTTTTCGACTTCCAGCAGATTTCTTATTTCTTCATCCTTGACATGTTTGTTCAATCCATCCGAACAAAGCAATAATCGATCGTCTGGCTCCAAATCGTTATCGTAGACGTCGGCCACAACGGTTCTCGTTCCCCCACCCAGTGCGTTCCAAAGTACATTGCTCCACGGCGACGTTTCTATGTCGGCCTTGTCCAGCGTGCCCCGATCGACGAGTTGACTGGCCATCGTATGGTCTCGCGTTATCTGTTTAAGTTCGCCTTTGCGAAAAAGATAGCAACGCGAATCGCCGACGTGGACGACATGTAATTTTGGCCAAACGACGTACGCCATAGTTAACGTCGTTCCCATGCCATGAAAAGCGACGTTTTGCCTTGAATCGAACTGAATAGCTGCATTCGCATCGCGCACCAATCCTTTCATCGATTCGACAAACTCCAGTTGGTTGTCTCGGTCCGTCAAGAAATACCAATGCATCTGATTGAGCAAATGGTTTACGACAAAATCGATTGCCATACTACTTGCTCGACTGCCCGCTTGATGGCCTCCCATACCGTCGGCGACGGCAAAAATCCGGCTTTGAGGAGTTCCGTACAGTCGTGATCGAGGTTCGATATTCAGGCTTGAACCTTGGATCTGCATACTCCGGCTTAAGTCAGCAATCAGAAACTGATCTTGATTCGATTCCCGCCTTCTTCCGACGTCGGTTCGCCCAGCAGCTTGTATTCGTGCGAACATTATTGCCGCCAATTCTAGTCAACAGTTTTTCAAAGAAGCATTAAGTTAATCTCAGTTGTCGTACAGTTCGAGGAAAACATTCTCGAAATTGAAAACTTGTTCTTATTATATCCTACCACCAATGGGTGAATTCATGCACGGAAATGCCACCACGAAAACGTCAAATGGGAGACATGGTGTTACAGACGGACTTGAAGAAAATCTCCTGTATGCTCTCGTAATCCGGTCGGATTCCTAATTCGAAATCGTTAGCAACCGCAGGGTGTTTTTCCGACGTGCAAAAGTTCTTGACACGCAGGCATTACTCGTTGTTTTTGCATGCTGCCCTTTTCTAGCAAAGTTGTCGTGAGGAATCAAATCGGGGATGTCGTTTAGAGTTAAGAATGCGGGGATTATTCCGCGTGCCAAAAACGTTGTTTAGCGTTTTTTTGCTGATAACCGATCTGCTACTTCCCGAAAGAACTCGTAATTTTTGCCTTGCCTATCCCAAGCCCAGCCGGATTGCCCGACGTGGTAATTGTGGCATTGCGTACAGGAATCGCCAGCAGCGTCGGAACGATGACACTGCGAACAATTTGCAAGTTTTATTGGTTCAAATTCGCTGTTTCCACCATTCTGTGTGTGTGGTCGTGCAACACCATCGGGGACAGACTTGCTTCCAACTTCAGAAAATCCCCCTATCGCCCTGTGCTGCACTTTCGGATTCGACAAGAGATGGCATGCAGTGCAATCGGCTAGTTTACCTAAAATTAAGTGAGGTTGGTGATCAAAGCGTGTGATCTGTCGGATTGTGTCAGGTCGTTGAGAAGCTCGCCACAGATCTTGTGTTTCATCGGGGGGGATAGTCTGGGACGATGCCATTTCAACTCGGTGACACTCCGCGCAACGACCATGTTGTAGTGGATGCAAGAAACTTTCGGGGGGGATTGCTGGGTGGGGGGGCTGAGTTTCAACTTCATCTTCCAACGACGGTGCGGCTGCTGTTGCAGCGGCAAACGGTAGTCCAGGGGGTATTCCGGGGCCTGATCTCTTGGTGTGAACTGCCACGTAGGGTAACCATTGAGTCAGCCAAGGATCACGATGACCGACGCCAATGTACGTTATTGCTTTTCGGTTTTCATCAATCATCCAACCACCGGCCAAAAGTTGGCTACGCTGCAAATTTTTCGGCGGCCACGTATTCACGTCCGAAGCACCCGAATTGGCATCGTCTGGAATCAGAGGATCGACGTTCTGTTGCTGATCATTCGAATCGGCCAATAAATCCCCTTCGTCGTTTACGTCCGGCATTTCGCGTTCTCGAGAATTCGTGGCACTCCCTTGAGTGAGTAGATCAGAAGAACTCAAATTTTGTTGTGAGTCCGGCTTCCGAGGCGCATTTAATTGCACAGGTGATAAAGTAGTATGCGCTGGAATCGCGACCGTTTTTTTGTCGGCAACAAACCACAACTCGTAGGCCCGTCGAAATACGTCGGGTGGTATCCCGACCGCCAACAAGGAGCCGGGATCGGTCGAAGAACTCGAAATTGGATTGATTTTCAAACGGGAGTAAATCGCTTGTTGCCCATCAACGGCGATTTCTTTAAGTAGTACACGTACGCCTTCAGCGATCTTGACGACTGCCTCGGCCGTTTTCGCACGTGTCGAATCTAACTTTGCAAAGTCACCATCCGGTGGTAGGAGTTGGAGTGCTTCTCGCAACGAGCTATCGGATTCCAAAAGCAACCGCATCAAGGGCGGAATCTTCCCGTCAAAACTTTGGGAAGAGTCGTCGGGCCAATTGCCCAATTCAACTCCAGCATCCGCAAGTTTTCCTCTATCGAGACTTGGGATTTGGAAAAAAACAATTCCATCGGATAACGCGTTTTGCAGAGGTTGTTGGTGGCAAGATGCACACGCTCGCTCAAATGGCAAACTGCGCATGATATTACCAACGGCTCCCGTTTCCATTTGATCGACATGACAATTCCGGCAATCAAATGCACTGTTCTTTTTTGGGAAATGATCCGCTTGATGACTTGCGTGACTAAACGCGATTCGCTGCTCTCGGCCGTACGGATAATTTTGAAACTCCGGGTGACCGTTCGTAAAACTCGCGAATCGTGTTTGATGACAGCTTTGGCAACGCTGGCTCGTAATCGATTGCAGTTCCGCTGCAGAGCCACGATGCTCTTGATGGCAATCACTACAGGCAAGATCATGTTTCGTAAGATCGACACGCGGAGTACCGACCAATTTTTTCACTGAGGAATCTCGCCTAGCAAA
>JANMNK010001208.1:0-2010 GCA_031373875.1 Pirellulaceae bacterium
GTTTCAATCGAAAGCCTGCGAACAATATGCCGACCCGGGGCACTCAAGTACTAGTGAGAACGGGCTCAATGATGGGCGGTAACGCAATGTACCATCAACAACCACGCAGTAACGGCTGTTACCTTCCGCGAGTGGCAACAACGAAAGCGGAATATTCCTCGCCCAGTCGCAGTAAGCCTGGCCGCAGCATGCCGTGCGAACGATAAGACTCCTTCGGCAACTCTTTATTCCTCGATACTGCGCGAGCTTTCGAAGGGTGACGAATCGCGGTTTTTGAAATCGGATCGGGGTAGGTTTGCGGCGAAAGCGTAGGTCGATAGCTGAATCGGAGTTAACGCCCGATGGTAAGATGTTGGGCGTTTTGTTATCTGGTTATCGCGAAGGTCGAGATTCAGTCACTTCTCAAGCTTTTTCAATTCCTCCATCGCTTGGTTCCTATTCCAAATTGTAAAAGCCGAATCTTTTCGCGACTTATCCGGATAGCCATTGAATGAAATTAACTGCAATCCTGAATTGAAATTCAAGTACAGCCGCAAAGTGTCTGGCGTAGCTCTGCCGTGTATCGTTAAAGTTTCCAATGTTCCAAGTCGAGCCAGTTCACCGAGAGCACCATCGCTGATCGATCGCTCACTTAGTTCCATGTGCTTGAGGGTCTTGAGTCCCATCAAAGATCGAAGTTGCGTATCATTGATGTTACTTGACCATATCGACAATTTTTCTAGCGCCTCCATGCGGCCGATTGAACCCCAAGCAATATCACTAATGGTCGCATCCGAAATCCTAAGTTCAATCGCTCCTTGGTATGTTCTCAACGCATCAAACATTTGTGGGCCATAGTTTCCCCGGTGAATTCGTAGCAACATCTTGTTCGAGCCAACGATCTGAAGATTTTCCCATTCTTCCTTATCGATCTCAAATCCACCGTCCAAGTGGATGCCTACTGGCGAAGAATTAACTGCCCGCACGAAATCCTCGGCTCTAAGTACGAACAGAGGAGGGCTCGCGTCAAACCTAATAACTTTGGGATTCTTAAGTTTGCAAAAGAAGTCCAGATCGCTTGATGTGAATCGCTCACAAACTATGTAAAAATATCCGCGCGATCCAACTGCAAGGTTAATCAATTCCTCGACAGCTTCATAATCGATAATCTTTGTATCAAGTTTTAGCGTCAAGCCGCTTTCGTCAACAAATTTGACACCCCGAAGTATGTCTTTCGAAATGCAACTTACTGGAGTAACCAAGGACGAGATTTCGCCTCCTTCAACGTATTTGTAAATCGGGGCCAGATTGGAAGGCAATATGATCCCGTTTTCTGTCTTTAACCACCCACCGCTTGATTCGGGATTGAGCCCTCCAACGGAGATTTGTCCACCTGCTCTTAACACAGTCGCCGCAAACTGGCGATGTATCGCCGCCCTCCGCATTCGTGGAATCAGCGTTGCACAAAATACAGCTGCCAATGTGCACAACCACAGCATCGATATGAATCGAAATCTCCCTCGGCTTTGAACTACTGTTATGACTGTCCATGCCAGCAGTAGTGCGCTGATTGTGACGATCAACAAGTTCGACGAGCCGAGCGACCATCTCGTTAGGGACATGGCGGTTACAGTCGATAACAAGGTGCATAGAACGATCCAACCCCACTTGGCAGTGCGAGGTCGCATTTTAGAATTGAAACTGACTTCTTTTCTATCTGAAAACATGGACTTCAATTATTGCAATGCTGGATGGTCGCTTACAAGCCAAGCCGAATGACTCTTGGGCGCGTGACAAGTGGACATTTGCTAATCAAGTTCGACGATCAGTCGTTCGCCTTATTGTTGTAGCCTAGATATTGAAAAACGTTGCTAATGATCGCGAAGAGTGACGTCAGAAAATGCTCGCGGTTTTAGCCAGTACTCAGCCTGCTTAATTCGTTTACCGGGTCGTGAAAATGTGTAGTCGGTCGCAATTGCCGCATACTTCTTCCCGTCGATTTCGAGCGATGCTGTAACCATGTGCCACGGT
>JANMNK010001271.1:0-2541 GCA_031373875.1 Pirellulaceae bacterium
GCTGTTCAAAGTATGCCGATGCGACGAGATCATTGAGAAGCGAAACGGCTTTGAGGCAATACTCCTCGCGTTTGTCGGGAACTTTCTCGGACACCAAAACATAAGCGCACGCGACATTGTATTGGACATCACCTCGACTGCTAGGTAACGCGTCCCTTAAGTACTCTTCTGCTCTGGCCTCAAATTGATCGAATTTTCCCGTGCGTAATTCGTTGATCCAATCGATCGATTTCCGGATGGAATCAAAGCCCGTGAGCCAACTTAGTGTCGGATTGTCCTTGGCTATTTCACTTACCAAATTGCCCACGATCGTGTCGTCTTCAATCGCCTTGGTCTCGTCCTTGAGGTGCCGGTAAACGTTAGCTCTAGCTCGGATCGTCTGGATCTTTTGAATTCGATATGGAACTGCCTTGGGGTTCACCAATAGCAATTGGTCAAAGCCTTCGATCCCCTTTTGTACCAATTCGAGTCCTTGCAGTGTTTCTTCAGTCGTTTTACCGTAAACACTGCGCACCAACCCTCGTTGGACGGTAATAATGGCCGAGGTGTAATTGAACTGCGCTGACAATCGGATGTTGGGGGCTGTAAGCGACTTGATCCCCTCCAGCGTCTTCCAGGCTTCGTCGTAGCATTGGGACGCTTCTGGGATATCGGCACTGGACAGCGAATACGATCCTTCCACAGAATAAGCAAATCCGAGCGTCAAGCCTTCCGCGAATCCCCCTTCCTTTTGCTCCGCAAGCTTGCTTAGAATCAATTTCATTTCCTTTAGTGCTTCGCGACCGGAAGCTGCATTTCGAGCAAGCAAAAAATAGATACGGTGGGACTGAGCGTCCAAGCTGCGAAGTTGCAAATCGCGAGAGTTGGGAGCTAATTCGCAAGCCGATTTCGCAAATTTAACGGCGGAATCGTAACTGTCGGACGCTTCGCTGTAGTTCCCCGACAACGCATGCACGTCAGCGATCATGCTTCGAACCTCCGATTCGGCTACAAGGTACTCTGTCGACTCGGGATGATCGGAGAGGAGTTGCGAGTAGATCGCAGAAGCGCGTTCCGCAGCCTTGAGACTCCCCTCCATGTTGTTGAGCAGCAGATAAGCACCAGACACGCGAAGTTGAGCCTTGGCAGCTTCGTTTTGAACTCGCACATCCTTGCCTGAATCATCGCCGAAACCACCATAGAAGGCGACTGCGTCCTCTAGCACCCGCTGTCGTTCCTCTTGAAGCTCTGGGCGCGTTGCCCAACGCTCACTCGCAGTGCGTACCATCATTTGATCGACCGCCTCGATCGCTTTGTCGAGCCGCTTTTCGGCCAGAGCACGTTGCGATTTCGCTTCCACGGTAGCCGCGATCGCGATGTCCCGTTCGGTCTGTAGTCGGCGATTCGAGGAGTAAATCGTTCCAACCACTGTTCCAATGGCAGCAAGCACGATCGCGCCGGTCAACGCCACAGCCGGATGCCGCCACAACCAACGATAACTGCGTTCGACTGCGGAGATCGGCCGAGCGAGGATCGGTTCGCCAGCCAAATAGCGTTCCAATTCAGCACGCAATTCAGCAGCGGAAGCATATCGTTTGGCGGGAGATTTCTCGATCGACTTTAAGCAGATTGTCTCTAGGTCACGCGGCAACGAAGGAATCAACTGCCTTGGAGCGATCGGCGGTTCTTTGATCACTTGCATCAGTGTCTCGAATGGACTTGACGACTGAAACGGCGGTCGGCCTGTCAACATGCAATACAGTATCGCGCCAAGCGAATAAACATCCGACAATGTTCCGACCGTTGCAACTCGGCCGTCGGCTTGCTCGGGCGGCATGTAACTCGGAGTTCCTAGAACTTGACCTGTGCCGGTCAATTCGGAGTTGCCGTGAAGCTGCTTGGCCAACCCGAAATCAGTAACCTTGGGGGAATAGGCGAACTCGGATTGGATTGGACGACTCGAGGAGGATCGGGATGGCTCGACGCTTGTTTTGTCGGAGAGTTTTCGGATCGAACTGATCGAACGGTTCTTGGAGCCTTCCGAGTTCATGGCATTCTCGGTTGCCAGCAAGATATTCCCAGGTTTTAGATCCCGGTGGATGACACCGTGTTCGTGCGCGTAATGGACCGCGTCGCAAACTTTGGCTAGGCATTCTGCGGCCGCTTTGGGGGACAGTGGCCCATCCTTAAGAATCGTCGCGAGACTTGGACCGTCGACGAATCCCATCGAGAAGAAATGCTGGTCGTTGTTGGAACCGATTTCATAAATGGGAACGATTCCGGTATGATTCAAACCCGCTGCAGACTCCGCTTCGAGATAGAATCGTTTGACGTCATCTTGGCTGGCCAACTGCCCGGACAAAATCATCTTGATCGCGACGGTTCGATTGAGACTGACTTGGCGAGCTTCGTAAACAACCCCCATACCGCCCCGGGCAATCTCACGTACGATTTTGTAATCGCCAAAGCTCTGGGGTTGAGAAAGTTGAGCATGGGAATCGGATGGGCTAGCTACTTGCGCGGAGGCCAATGTTGGGGCGTCCGCGTTGGTTTCGACCGAAG
>JANMNK010001267.1:0-2621 GCA_031373875.1 Pirellulaceae bacterium
GCTGCTTGCCTGTTGCTCCTTGGCCAGTCGTACATCGGGATGTACCAATCTGGGATCGATCCTGATTCTATGTCGTTCGAGCCAGGACACACGCTGGCAGGATTCCTTATTCGCGATGCGATTCGCAACAAAGTGGCGACATACGATTACATGCGGGGTAATGAACCCTACAAAGTCCTTTGGCGTGCTAAGCCGATCGGCTTAACAAAGAGCTTTTTAGTGCCACCGACCTTGGGTGCTCGATCCGCACATGGCCTTGAAAGCTTTGCAAGACGTGCCCTTCAACGCATTAAGAAAGCTGCTCAAGCCCCTCAATTACAACCACCGGAAATTGAGCAAAACGCTCAAGCAGCGATCTAGATCGCGTTATTTCTCAGGCTTTGGGTCAATCGCCCGGCTCAAGCGAATCCATGGTTTTCTGCCTCAACAAGCGTTGTAGAAAATGGCAACGGGCTGCGCGGTCGTGAACTAGATTTCTTAACGTACCTACGCTTTTGATAATCGCTGCTAGATATCTTGTCGGGTTTGACACTATACTAATCCGTCTTCGGTTCCACATTCCGTCCCTCGCCATCCAACAAGAATATCCCACCAGGAGATCATCCCATGACGGTCCGTTCTGTATGCATTGCAGCAGCAGCGTTTGCCTTCTGCTTTACCAACTACCTTCCAGCGCAAAACACGACCAAGCCCGTGCGAATGGGCTGCGGTATCATGACGTTCGATACCGTACCTGGTTGGGGTCTACGTCCCGACGGCAAATCCGCAATCGGACCAACACACGGTGCCGTCGTGATCGATAAGGCAGGAAACATTTACACGAGCGCTCAAGCTGGCGTTTTTGTATTTTCTCCTGATGGCAAAGTGATCCATTCCTATTTGGGCGACAACTACTCCAATATCCATGATATGGAAGTTCGCGACGAAGAAGGAGGCGAGTTCATCTATGGGGCACGCAACAATAATGCCGAAGGTATCAAGTTCAATATCAGCACCGGCGAAATCGTCCTAAAACTCGGGCTACCTCCTGAATCCGGACTCAAGGATATCAAGTTCAATCCAACCGCGATCACAATCGCTCCCAACGGCGACATCTTTCTATCGAACGGCTACGCAAGCAACCACATTTTCAAGTACGACAAGACCGGCAAATACTTGATGCATTTCGGCTCACAAGGTAACGGGTTAAAGCAGTTTAACACGGCCCACGGGATGACTCTCGATACTCGATACGATCCACCGCGTCTCTTGATTTGCGATCGTAACCACGAGCCAAAAGGCCGATTGGTTCACTACGATCTCAACGGCGAATTTATCGAAGAAGTTGCGACCGGCCTCGGCATGCCCACATCCGCCGCAGTTCAGGGCGACTATGTTTCCGTGCCAGATTTGCACGGCAGATTGGTCATTCTCGACAAGAGCAATACCATCATGGCCGTGCTTGGTCATAATGCCGATCCAGACAAACGAGTCAATTACAACGTTCCCCAAGAACAATGGATCGAAGGCGTATTCAGCGGGACGCACGGCTCGTACTGGGATAAAGACGGCAATCTTTACATCCAAGACTGGAACGTTTCTGGCCGGATTATGAAGCTAGTTCGCGTTAAGTAATTCGCCTAACCGATTGCAAAATCTTCCGCGCCATGGGGATACCAACAGCCCTCTTGGCGCGAACGACTAACTCAAGCGAATGCGGTTGCAAAAACGTACTCGTACTCAGTGAAACGGTACTCGTACTCGACCGGGAGCCATATTCGAGTACGAGTACGATTACGAGTACCACCGGTGGCTGAGTACGAAAATGCTGTCAATTCAGGCATTTTGTTGTTCGAAGCACCGGCGATCATCGAGCATCGGTTCCACAATGCCGCATTTCTCGGACGCGATCCGCGTCCTTAGCGAACCTCGGCCTTGATAGAATCTCGATTCCTAGCGGCAATCGGGATATTCGTGAATCGTCGTTCGACGAACTCGTAAAACAGAATCGCGGCCGGCACAGACAGCAGGCAGCAGACAGGCACGACAATCAACGCGACTTGCCATTCGCTCCGCAAACCGCCATAAGCCAGTAAACTCGACACGCTAACAACGATCAAGAAATGCGTGAGATAAATGCTGTACGAACGCTGACCACACCAGCAAAGCGGTTCGACTATCCAGAGGCTACAAATCTGACTATCCCATCGCCTTAAGACAAGTAAACCAATTGCGAAACTGCATCCCACGAAAAGATATTCGGCAAGGTGTTTGTCAAAGTAGTCCTTGGCGATGATTCGATTGGCGATCGCATACATTATTCCAACAACAAGAACGGCAACGGTGGCTTGTACGCGCCTCTTGTTACTACCCGCGTTCGCCCCGTTCAGCGTCCGGTAGACGAGGATTCCCGCAGCGAACATGATCCAATGCCCGTCCCAGAAGAATCCTTCGTTCCCTCGGCCTAATATCGTCTGAATTTGATGCAGCACGATCACACCCGCCGTCAGCCAAGCCGTCGCTTGAAAAAATCGCCGTGGTGCGAAAGCCAACAGCAGTCCCGTCACGATGTAAAATTGCTCTTCGTAACATAGCGTCCAAGTATTGGCTAACAGATAAGCCGATTCGCCACCCAGAACATT
>JANMNK010000123.1:0-8645 GCA_031373875.1 Pirellulaceae bacterium
CGAGGAATCGATGCTGAAGTTCGAATCGAGCCAAAGCGCGAAGTTACTCGAAAGCAATTTCGAGACGGCCTATCGCATCATGACAAGCCCCCAAGCGCGCGATGCATTCAATCTCTCGAAAGAACCCCCCGCGGTTCGCGAGAAGTATGGCCTGACCCGGTTTGGGCAATGCTGTTTGTTGGCCCGCCGTCTGATTGAGGCGGGCGTGCGATTCGTGACTATTAACACGTTCATTACCGTCTTCGACGAAATCACTTGGGATATTCATGGATCCAAGCCGTTCACGTCGATCGAAGGCATGAAGAACATTGTCGCGCCGATGTACGATCAAGCTTACTCGGCACTCATCGAGGATCTCGATCAACGCGGCATGCTCGCGGATACCATGGTTTGCAATATTGCCGAATTCGGCCGAACTCCCAAAGTTAATCCTGCCGGAGGTCGCGATCACTGGCCACAATGCTATACGGTCTATTTTGCTGGCGGAGGAGTCCAAGGTGGTCGCGCCATCGGCGCAAGCGACCCCATCGGCGCGCTTCCTGCCGAACGCCCGACCGAGCCACCCGAAATCGTCGCTACTGTTTTTCATAGCTTGGGATTAGACCTCGACACCACCCTGCCAGGCCCTGCGGGGCGGCCATTCCCAATTGTCGACATCGGCTCCCGCGAAATACACGAACTGTTTTGATCCATAATCGAATCGATATCACGAATGCCAATGCTCACTCGAAACGCTAGCTGCTCCTTCGTTGCTTTCTCGTCACGCATCACTGTAATAACAGCAGTTTTGCTCGCGACGACCACTCTTGCGGTCACCGATTTCGCCTGGGGCGACGACAGTTTGCAGTATCGGATTCAACCCGACCAAATCGAATTGACGAATCGCGATTCCTGGCAAACAGTCACTTTGCAAAACACGGACGCAAACGGTACAGTCCAATCGCAAGTTCCTGCAGAAAGCGTTCGTTGGACCAGCAGTGATGAGTCCGTTTTTGTTATTTACGAGAACCGGGTCGTTGCTAAGGGAACGGGCTCAGCAAAACTCGTCGCCGAAGTTGCCGGAAGTACAGTGACTTCGCAAGTCACTGTCCATCAAGGAGACCGACCGACGCGGTGGGAATTTAGCAATCATGTCGAAGCGATACTGGCGCGAAGCGGCTGTAACTCTGGTGCTTGTCACGGGGCTTTGGCAGGAAAAGGTGGCTTTCGACTTTCGTTACGGGGCTACGACGCTATTGGCGACCATTACAATATCACGCGTCAGGACCGAGGTCGGCGAGTCGAGCTAAAAGAACCTGCCAAATCTCTCTTTTTGACGAAGCCAAGCGGTGCGATTCCTCACAAAGGAGGATTACGACTTCCTCCTGATTCTCACAACTATCGGGTCATCGCTCAATGGATCGCCGACGGCGCTCCTCAGTCGATTCCCGATCAGCCCAAACTTGTTGCCGTTGAAGTTGTTCCAGGTCAAATCAATTTAAAGCCCGGCGATCTGCAACAGTTGATTGCGAGGGCTCGATACGACAACGGACGGATCGAGGACGTGACACACTGGGCCAAATTTAGCTCGGCAGACGAAGCCGTCGCAACGGTAGATGAGCATGGACGCGTGACGGTAACAGGCCCGGGGCTTGGCGCTATTTCCGTTTGGTACGCAAGTCGAATTGTCTTGGCTGAGATTGTCGTTCCCTTTCCAAATGATGTCGAACCCAATGTTTTTCAGTCCATGCCGATCGCAAATGCAATCGACGAACAAGTTCGCGTGCAGTTGACGCGGCTTCATCTTCCGCCTTCGCCACGATGTAGCGACGAAGAATTTATTCGACGGGCATTTCTAGACACCGTTGGAATGGTCCCATCGGCCGATGAACTTACTACGTTCTTGAGTGACCCTCAAACCGACAAACGGGAGCGGTTGGTGGAATCGTTGCTGAATCGCACAGAATTCGTCGACTACTGGACTTACCGTTGGTCCGATTTGTTGATGCTCAACGGAAATTTGTTGCGACCGGACGCGATCAAAGCGTATTACAAGTGGATTCGTGCGCACGTGGAAAAGAACACTCCTTGGGATCAGTTCGTCAGCGAAATTTTGCTTGCCAAAGGAGACTCGATCGAGAATGGCGCGACGAATTTTTATTCGCTTAATCAAGACCCTGAAGGAATGACGGAGAACGCATGCCAAGCTTTCATGGGACTGTCGATTGGATGTGCCAAGTGCCACAATCACCCTTTGGAAAAATGGACCAACGACCAGTATTATGCGATGGCAAATATGTTTGCTCGCGTGCGAGCCAAGGGCTGGGGCGGCGATCCTCGCGATGGCGATGGCATCCGCTCTGTGACCATAGCCGAGCGTGGCGACTTGATTCAACCACTCACCGGTAAACCACAGATCCCCGCGCCACTGGATGCCGATCCAATCGATCCTAATAGTACGGAGGATCGGCGGGAAAGCATGGCTCGTTGGATGGTTGCTCCAGAAAATCCGTATTTCACGCGTTCGATTGTCAATCGTGTATGGGCAGCGTTCTTCGGGATTGGAATCGTTAACCCAATCGACGACATGCGATCGAGTAACCCTCCTAGCAACGCGGGTTTGATGGACGTTCTGTGCAATCACTTGGTGGAAAACCACTACGATCTGAAAAGCCTCATGCGGCTGATTCTCTTATCTGAAACTTATCAACGTAGCAGTCAGCCGTTACCTGGAAACATCTCGGAGAAGAAATACTTTTCCCATTACTATCCAAAACGGTTGATGGCAGAAGTCATGCACGATGCCATCTGCCAGATCAGTGGTGTGCCGAGCAAGTTCACTGAAATTGAATTTGTTGGTGCCGACAAGAAGCCAACGGACTTCTATCCCGAAGGCACTCGTTCCATCCAATTGTACGATTCGTCGGTGGCAAGCTATTTCCTCAAAACCT
This sequence comes from Pirellulaceae bacterium, assembly GCA_031373875.1. Taxonomy (GTDB): domain Bacteria; phylum Planctomycetota; class Planctomycetia; order Pirellulales; family Pirellulaceae; genus JANMGV01. The sequence continues at coordinate 2,931 of JANMNK010000123.1, forward strand.
TTGGACGCAATCAACGAAGAATCACGTGCGAATGCGAAAGAAGCGATGAGCCGAGCGTCGTCCAAGTGCTTCATTTGAGCAACGGCGACACAATCAACGACAAACTTGGCAAAGCGGGAAGCATTGTCGACAAAGTCATCGAAAAGTACGGCGACAATTACTCGGAGTTAGTAACGTTTGCTTATCGAGCTTGTATCAACCGCAGCCCTTCGGATACGGAGGTTCAAGGCCTCGTTCAAGAATTGACGAGTGCTCCAGCCAGCGAAAAACGGCTCGTCGTCGAAGACTTATTTTGGAGTCTATTAACCAGCCGAGAATTCTTGTTCAATCATTGAGATTTGATCTAATCGCAAAAAATTCAACCGGACCATTCCTGAAGTCGGTGGATGACGGGTTACTCTCTTGCTCGCTGTATCAAATCCGTCGCGCCTGCCAACTGCAGTAACTGAGCGGCGACAGCACCGAGGTTTTCGGGCTCATGAGACGGTCCTTCGACGGTTGTACTAACAAATCGGCTGCCGTCGGTTGCCAGGACGCGAGCAGCTAGCACGAGGTTTTGGCCCGTTACGCGAGCGTGTGCGGCGACCGGAGCCAAACAGCCTCCACGCAACTGACGAAGTAATTGCCGTTCCGCGAGGACTGCGGCTTGCGAGTCGGTGTGATTCAGTTGGGCGACTGCGTCAATCGCGGTCTGATCGTCTTGGCGTGTTTCAATCCCGAGAGCAGCTTGGCCGACGGCGGGCAACAGTTCTTTGGAATCAAACCACTGCGTAACGCGATGGTCTAATTTAAGTCGTCGCAGCCCGGCGGCAGCCAACATGATTGCGTCATAATGGCCTTCGTCAAGTTTACGAATGCGCGTATCGAGATTGCCGCGAATGTCAGCGGTCTGAATATCTGGACGCAATAATTTGAGCTGTGCAACGCGGCGTGGTGAACCTGTTCCAATCGTCGCTCCAAGTGGCAAATTGGCGAATTGAATTCCCTCGCGTGAAATAAGGCAATCACGAGCATCTTCCCTTTCTGGAACGGCAGTGAGTCGTAGGCCGGGGACTGGTTCGGTGGGCAAGTCTTTGAGGCTGTGGACAGCTAGGTCGCAACGATTGTCGAGAAGGGCTCTTTGGATTTCTTTCGTGAACAATCCAACGCCACCCGATTGACCCAGTGGCAAAGTCGAAACATCGCCCGCGGTAGTAATCGGAACGATTTCGACCTCGATTCCCAATTCTCCAAGCCTGCCAGCAGTCCAGTTTGCTTGCCACATCGCCAATTGGCTTTGCCGCGTTCCTAAACGAAGTCGCATCCATGTTGCCTTAAAAGAGTTTTCGATTCACGAGAATTGGCGTCGCCCACTAGTCTGTAAAAATCGACCTCGTGGCGGACGATCTATTTGCGGCCACGTCGCCCACCGCCGGGCTGCCCACCCTCAAAGTTTGCTTGCTCCATGGTTTGATTTTGCTGCTGTTGCAATTGCTGTTGTTGTTCTTGCTGCTGCTGTTGATTGGGGTCTTTGGGTTTGCGTGATGTTTCGAGCATCGCTTTGAGTGCTTTCTCAAGGCTCTTGCTGCTCATGCCCCCATCGAGTTTGACCACTTGAAGCGATCCACTGGGCTTGGCCGCTTGATCTAGATCATCGATTAACTTGATAACGAGCTTGAGCAAATCTTCGCCTTCGGCAAAAACGATAATCGAATTGGTCACCCGATCCGTACCCAAGGAAAGTTTGCCCGAAAAGCCTCCGAAGTTCATGGCACCGCCGCTACCGATCGAATCGTCGCCATCGCGTTTGCTTTCCTTCTTTTCGCCTTCTTGCTGAAACGATTTATCATTCGAGCTGAGCAGATCTCGATACGCATCTTTGATCGCCTCGACAATTGCGTCGGCCTGCGAATAATTGACTTTGACGAGCTTGGTATATCGAGCTTTCTTGCTGTTATCATCGGTTGGCTTGTCCCACAACTCGATCAACTCGCGAATCGTCTCCAACGTCTGCTCGTCAGCACCTTGTACGATCAATGTCTTCGTATCGTTGTCGTCAACAAAGCGCAGCGAGGATTTCTTGCTGAGGTTTCGTTCGTCTTTCTTTTTATCTTGCGGCGGGAAATCAAAAAACATGAAACCAAAGGGGTTGTCATTCTTCTCTTCTTGGTCTTTAAAGTAGTCCTGCAAATTCAATCGGATCCAGGATGCACGCGCATGTTTGAGATGAAATATTTCATAAGGTCGCTTGGGCGGTTCGATTTGTCGCATCAACGTTTCCAATTGATCGAGAGCTTCTGGGTCTTCAGAATAGAGAACCAAGTTGCCTTTGGCGTCGACAGAAATGCGAATGGGGGGAGCCGTCGGGGCATCCGCTCCAGGCTGGTTACCGGGTGGAGACAGATTGCCATCGGCAGTTTTAGCCGATTCAGACAAGGCGGTTTCAGACGAGGCGGTTTCAGACGGGCGGGTGGTAGGCTCCTTTTTCTCGTTTTCGGACTCAGGCGGCTGAGTTTCAACGAGAGACTTTTCGGAGCCTGTGGATGACTTGGCCGGTGCCTCGTCTTCCTTACTCGTGCTTGAAAAACGCACGGTCCTGGGTTGCCGACCTGGCATCGAGGTGATTGGATCGTCTGCTGGCTTGGCCGGGGGCTTTGCTTCATCACCCGATTTTGCTCCCGCGTCTTGATTCGTTGTTGATTTGGGAGTCGCCGCTGCGTCATCGGATTTTTTGTTTGCGGGCTGACTGGTTGGCGATGGTTGGAAAAGCTTGGCGTCGGGCAAGATGATCGGGTTTGGCGACATGCGTTGCCACTGTTCTTGAATCTTCTTCAAGTACTCGAAGGTTTCGGGAGATCGCGCGGCATCGATGGTGCGAATCGGACTGAGCGAACGACCACCGGGCGGAACCTCGCCGAGTTTGACGAGAAATTTGTTGACTTCTTCGAGCTCTTTTTCATTGGCCCACAACAAGAGTTGATTATCGCGAACGTTTGCCCCTACGCGAAACTCGTCTTCCGTCTTCTTTTTTTCCGAACCCGAATTACCCCAAGGATCCCAGTAGCGAAATCGATCTTGATTATTATTTTTCTTTTCGGGCGTAACCATCATCGACTTGATTGTGCCAGCAACTTCTTCGGCATCCAGGCGGCTCAGTTGAATTACAGCGAACTCGCGGACGCTGCCATCCAGTCGTTGAATCATTTGTTGGATGGTGTATTGATCTGCGAGCGACGCATAGGCAATGATCGCGTTATTGTCTTTGTCGACTTCTAATCGTGTCGAAGGCTCCAAAACATCCATGCCTTGCAACGACTTGACAAAGCGATCGGGGTCCAGCGAAGTCAGTCGATAGACTTTCATGCGAGATTGGATAGCATTCAGATTTTGCTCAGACGCATGAGGCACGTCCCAGCGTTTGATAAAAGAAGCAATCAAAGCCATTTTGTCCGGTGGTGCATGGACAATCAAACTGTTGAGACGCGAATTTGCGGCGATGTTCACTTCACCACTATCACCCGGCTTTTTCGGTTTAGGTTTAGCGCCACCTTGTTGCTGCTGTTGCATCTGCTGTTGCATTTGTTGTTGCATTTGCTGTTGCATCATGGCCATTTGTTCGGGGTTCATCGCCCCTCCGCTAGATTTTTTCACTCCCAAAAACAATTCGAGCTGTTCTTTGACATCCGTGGCTCGCACGTGTTCGAGAGGAAATTCGCGTGCCAAATCTCCGAGGGCTGCTTCTGACTGTTCATCACTGATAATTCGATAGATGTCGCTAAGGTTACCTGCTGTGTCCATCGCTTCGATTCGATTGGTTGCAGACAATGCGGTAAGTTTTCCATTGGGACTTTTCAGTGCATTGAATTCTTCGACCACTTCCTCTGCCATGAGACTTGCTAAGGAAAACGTCGTACGTAAAAATCGGTTTGGCGGCATTTTCGCCAATTGATCGGGATTGACTTTGGGAACCAACGCCGGATTGATCTTATCGGTTTTCGTAACATACAAATGGCCATCGAGCTCGAGCATGGTAAAACCGCGAGACAGCAAATGGCGGTTAAACAAATCGCGAGTTTCTTCGAGCGTGTATTTTCGTTGCGTGGAGATATTTACAAAATCGCCGGGCAGCTCTTGCCAATCCAGCGACATGCTCGACACGTCCGCGATCCATTTCAAAAGATCGAGCCAAGACTGATTGCGAAATGAGAATTGGACCATACCCTGATCATCAGGTTTGACTTGCAATTCTTTTCGGTCAGGTGGCGACGGGGGAGTCGTTGGACGCTGCACTGCGACTGGCGGGCCGGCTTCGCCGGCAGCCGCTCCGGGCTTTCCTTTTTTGCCGTTATTGGGCTTCGAAGGATCGCTGCCGTCGGCTGGTTTGAATCCTGGTGGCAAAGGTGTACCTTCGGGGACAGGAATCTCCGTTGGATTTCCGTCTGGACCGATGACTTTGCGCATGGTTACTGGGGGCGTCGGTTGATCGGCTGGTGGCTGTTCTGGCTCTTCGACCGCGTCGGTCGGGGCCTCAATCACAGGAGCAGCACCGCTGAAAATGACGACTTCTTGCAAGGCATGCGAAAGCGTGGTCGAATTCACCACGATCGCAAGACCAAGAAGCACCCTTAGAAGACCAGGCATCAAGCAATCCCCGTTGTATAAATCAAAAGACTGGAACGCTTGTTATTATGGGTGTTCACCGCCCTGCCGTAAATCTTCCGAACTAAAAATTGTGGCATTATCGGGTAACTGCAAATGGGTAGAAAATTGCTGGTGGGAATCGACGAAGCCGGATATGGCCCGAATATCGGCCCTTTGGTGATCGGCGCGAGCGTTTGGGACCTCCCGGCGAGCCTCGATATCGAGCTGCTTGCTGATTTGCTTTCCCCTGAATTTCAAGCACTTCCCGGCCAAAACCCGGCGACATTCGTTCCTTTTGGGGATTCGAAATGCTTGTATCGCAGCAAAATTTCCATTCGGCCACTCTCGTTGGGAGTGCACATGCTCGCGAAATTGGCAGCGATCGATTTGGCCGTTACCACTTTAGGGCAGGTGAACTCTGGAGCGGCTTCACCCTCGTGCTGGCAGCAGTTGCCTTGGTACGCGTCACTTGGTATCGCCAAAGAAGAGTTGTTTCCCCGCATGGCGGAACTTGAACAAACGGCGGTCCAAGCAGCCCGTTCAAAACTCGAGAAATTAGATGCCAAGCTTGTTTGCCTTAGCTCGAAAATCATCGATGAAAAGTCATTCAACCAGGGAGTTGAATTGCACGGGAATAAGGCGGGGTTATTAAGTACAGAATCGCTACAACTTGCCAAGAGTTGCCTTGAGCGTTTCATCGAACGCGATTCGCATGACTTCGAAAATATCATTGTCGAATGCGACAAGCACGGCGGACGGAATCGTTATCAAGCGATGCTGTTCCAAGCTTTCCCAGATGATTGGTTTCATGCCGGAGAGGAGTCAACCGATATCAGCCGGTACTCATCCCAATTCGGAGGATTGCCGATAACGTGGAGCTTCCGCGCCAAGGGAGACCGATGTGCTGCGCCTGCCGCTGCATCGATGATCGCAAAATGGTCTCGAGAAGTTTTGCTTGACCGGCTGAACCGGTTTTGGCAAGAAAAATGTCCGGGGATTATGCCAACAGCCGGCTATCCAGCGGACGCAAAACGCTTCGCTGCCGATATTGAAATAGTTGCAAAAAAGCTTCGATTTGCGGAATTAACATGGTGG
>JANMNK010000132.1:0-3996 GCA_031373875.1 Pirellulaceae bacterium
GCTGTCTACAAACGTGGCAAGGGCAGCGTCGACGAGTATCTTGAGCAAACTGCGATTGCAAACCCCCACGTTACGATCCACTACAAAGATCCTGAAGGCAACGAGTCCACTTGGGATCGCAGTACAAACGAGCTGCCAGTCGAAGCGAAAGAAATCAAACCGCATCCATACGGAGTTGAGTTGGGACGTCTAGTGACAATGCTATCGGATGATCGCGCAGAGACGATTGCCAGTTTTCTCACTTCATCGTTTTCCTGCGTCACGCCCGCCGTCGCACGCAAAGTCTGCGAAATGGCGAAAATAAGTACGCGGTCCAAGGCTGGCAAGGTGAATCAGGGTGAAGCCGAACGGCTCTACCAAGCGTTGCAAGAGACTCGTATTCGGCCGCCATCGACTGACTGCATTGTGCCAATTGGACAAGAGTTGCTTTACAAAGGTCTCAAGCACATCGTTCCAGGCGAATTTCATGACGCGTCGACTCGTCCACCAAGCGTCTACCGAGGCTGTCCTTTTCAAGTCGAAGTGGGTTTGGCTTACGGTGGTGTCGTCGAAACGGCGAAAGTCACTAGGGACGAACTGAATGAATTCATTCAACAGTCCGATGCCCGTACTCTAAGAAAGTTCTTGGTCGATACCTTCAATGGCATCGGGGGCGAAGTTGCCGACAAGATCATTGAAGAATCCAAGCTATCGAATCGTAGCAGCCCAAAAAACTTCAAGAAATCTGAGTTAGAACAGCTTCACGAAGCCATGAAATCGGTAAACACCTCGGAAGGCCAAGTGATGCAAGTCTACCGATTTGCCAATCGCGTTCCGTTGCAGTTCCAGCCCGGTGCTTGTGCAATTACGCAGGCGATATTGGGGACAAATTGGCGTTCGTACGGCCTCAGTCAATCTCGTGGTTCGCTGCCCGCAGGGCCCGTTACTCTGATCGTACACGTCGCCAGCGTTTGGGTTCCGTTCACCAGTGAATCGAAAGAAGCCATTGCCTCGTATCCAGAGATCGAAAAGGAATTGCGCCTGGCACTACAGAGTGTGGGACGCAATCTTGCGACCTTCCTACGCAAGCGAAAAGCGATCACGGCGCAAGGAAATCGCCGAAGCGTATTTTTACGATACCTGCGAGAGGTTGCCGAAGCGGTCGGTTCGATCAAGAAAATTGATTCGCAACCCGTGTATGAAAAACTACTGCACGTTGCCAAGAAGAAAACTGCAGTGGCCGACGTTAAATTGGATGAATTCGGCGATGAGATCATCGAAGAAGGATCCGAATGATTCCTGCCGACAGCGCAGGTCGGTGTTGTTTCTAAAGATCATTGTTTCCAAAACAAAAAATAGAGTTGGATTGTCGAAATGGCAAAACGAAGTCGTCGGATGGCGGAAGAAGAAACGCCAGAAGTTCCCTTAAAAGGCAAAGACTTGGAAACCATGGATCGGTTGGAAGCTCTTGCCAGCAAAGTGATCGAGTCCGCGGCCAAGGCACGTGACCCTGCGCTCGAAGTCCCTTCGCGAAGTCTATCCAATGCGCACTTCAACAAAAAGAAACGCTTTATCGAGATGGGCAATCGCACCAACAAACGCGAATTGTTCAACTTGAACCAAGCTCGCTTGTACATGCAGACGATCTTGGCGGGCAGCGGATGTAGCAAGCTCTTGCGGCAAGGTAAATCGACCAGCATCCGAGGTCTTTACTACATGCTCAAGCATACGATCGAAGGCACCAAGGAAGAGACATTTGATACGCAGGATGAGTCCGACGCAGTCATCGAGGACCTCGAGGTGCTGGCCGGCGTCATTCGCGAAGAATTGCATCTAGCAGCAGAAAATCGCGGCTCCATGGTCGGCGCTTTGCAGTTCAATGACTCAGGCGATGACATCGATTGCAGCCGATTGGGGTCGGGCGGTTATTCGATACCAAGCATCACGGAACCGGAGCGAATCAAATTCAAAAAGTGTGATGCCAAGTTTATCCTGCACGTTGAAAAGGGTACTGTTTGGCAACGCTTTAACGAAGACAAATTTTGGCAAAAGCATAAATGCATTTTGACTCACGGTGCGGGGCAGCCTCCACGCGGGGTGCGGCGACTTCTCTATCGAATGCACAACGAATTAAAATTGCCCGTGTACTGCCTGTTCGATAACGATCCTTGGGGGTATTACATTTACAGCGTGCTCAAGCAAGGTTCGATTAACTTGGCTTTCGAAAGCCAACGAATGGCGATTCCCGATGCCAAGTATCTTGGACTGCGCAGCATCGATCTGGAACGGTGCGATTTGAAAAGTAACGTGACGATCAAGCTTAACGATCAGGACCGTAAACGGGCTCAGCAAATCGCAAAATATCCATGGTTCGCCGATAAGAAGCCGTGGCAAACGGAAATCAAACGGATGCTCGACAACGGATTCAAACTGGAAGTGGAATCGCTCATCAGCAAGGACATCTCGTACGTTACGAATACGTATGTTCCCGAACGATTAGCCAACAAAGACTGGTTGGATTAGTTTTCCTCTCGTCCGTTGCTTCCATCGGCTCTTCTCAATTAACTTGCCAATGATGAGTAGCCAAAGAAGAATTTGCAGGTAAGCACCCCAGCACAAGTTATTAAGCGTTATCAGCCGTTTTGGCGTTTGCCACGGTTACTTCAAATGACTGTAAACTTCTGCACGGGTGCTTAATGCGTTCGACGCCTTACGGCAACATGCGCCGATAGACTTTGGCAACCGACTCCGCCATGTGCGTATCAGTAAATTGGCTACGATGGCGATTGAATGCGTTGCGGCTCATTTTAGCCCAATTGGAACGACTTGCCGTCATACGAGCGATGGCTGTCGCCAAGCTCGCGGAATTTTGCGGTTCTGCCAAAACGCCTTCTTGCCCTTCCCGAATGACTTCCGGTGTTCCCTCAACTTTAGTAGCGATTACCGGAATACCACAGGAGAGCGCTTCAAGGACAACCATGGGCATTCCTTCGCCGAACAAGCTGGGCAGGACCATTGCGTCAAACCGTCGTGTTGCGGAAATGACATCTTTCGTAAAGCCACGAAAATGAACTCGCGAAGCGATATTCAATTCTTCAACGCGTCGGTGGATTAGCCGTTCGTAACCAGGCGATTCAAATCCGCCGATCACTTCCAATTCAATCCGCATCTCATCTGGTAGTAGACTAAGAGCCTCCAGGAGCACTTCGAGCCCTTTGCGTGGCCGAAACAATGCAACCACACCGAGTCGCCACGTTGGTTCGTTCATTCGAGTTTCGGGGGAAATAGGTGATTGGATAGCCACGCCATTTCCCACTGCCACAACGCGACTGCGAGCCCACCCTCGCGATAACATTTCACGACGCAGGGATTTTGAAACCGTAATCAACTTGCTGCAGTTCAGCAACGATAACCGTTCCGCCCAGTCATTCACTCCGTTAAACAACGCGCGCGTGGAGTCGCGAACGGTTGGAGAATGGACGTGATAGATCCAAGGAATATCATTTCGTCGCGCTACCATTGCGGCCACCATCGCCGCACGCGGTGTGTGTGCATGTAGCAAGTCGTATTTGCCGTCTTGCAGCATTTGCTCAATGGCTCGCACGATGCCAAAGTCGAATCGACCTCGCATGGGCGCCAGTCGGATGGTTTCGCTGGGTAGATCGCTTAAGCCAGGAAATTTATTTGGCTTTAAACACACGAACGTTGGCTTGACTCCAAATTCGGGCAAACGTTTACCTAACAACTGCTGAACGCGTTCCGCTCCTGAGAAATATTCTCCATTTATCAGGTGCATTACGGCGAGTTCGCGCAATTCCTGCTTGGGCTCAGGGATGCGTTCATTGGTAATAACCGGAACTGCCGAATAGGTTGTTCCCCATGACTGTGTCTGATTGAACATTTTTTAGTACGCTTTCTGGATCAATCCGTGCAATTTTTCCGGAAATCAACCGATTTCTGCCGAACACAAACAAAGCTTAGCTCACGCCAGCACGCGGCAACCTACAATTTGCCGAT
>JANMNK010000141.1:0-3884 GCA_031373875.1 Pirellulaceae bacterium
GCGAGACCTGGATCAAGCGCGGGTTGAGCGTGCTCAACGCTGCCGCTCCCAGGCCCATCTTGTCCATCGTGCCGGCCTTGAAGTTTTCGCTGAAGATGTCGGCGCCCGCGATCAGCTTGCATTCGATCAGCATTGCTGCAATTGCGTCGTATGGGGAATTCAGAGGTTTGTAGGGACGCACCTTTGATCAAGTCTTAGTTCATATCGGTCTGATGCATCTGGTTTAAACGCTGCCGACACATAGCAAGATTCAAAGCCCGTCCGCAGAACTAGGTTGCTCGTTCTCACGAACACCGATCGTCCACTTTCCGACACGTTTCACCGTCGCCCAATTCTCGACAAGCGATTGACGGAACTCGCTCGCCCGTATACTTGTCAGTGCTTCCACTTCAGGATCAACGACAACGCAGACTCGATTCAAATGCTCGATCTGACTTTTTTGGGCAGATAGATCTTTGTCACTCAGCAATCGTGGCCAAAAAGTCGGATTCATCGCCTAAATTGGATGCAGCCCGGTCCAAAAATAGAATCGGTTATGATTATGTCCATCAAACGCTAAATACGGCGAGTGGCTTTCTTGGATCGCTTGAACAATCGCTTGTTGCTCGGCCGCCGTCGTAGCATCGAGCCTCATCCAAGATGCGCCGGCTAAATTCAGAGGAACGTTTGTCATGTAACGGTAGATCGCTGCACCACTTGATAATGGAATCAGAAGAAATCCAAATAGCACGAGCGTTTGTATTGCCATATCGCGTATCTGCAGGCCTCGAAACGACCAAGCCATTCGAATTTGGAATGCAACGAACACGTCACTTAACACAATGCCAGCGACGATTAAGCCTGGAACTGTCCCGATGGATAATTGTGTTCCCGGCGTTGGAAAGGCTATCAGTGGTGATAAGCATGCTAAGACGGCTATTGCAACCCGCGCTGTGCTGAGCCTACTTCGATGAAATAGGAACGGTGCGATGGCGGGACCAATAACACTTAGCCAAATCGCTGCGCCACGCACTTCGAGTCCATGATGCAGAGGACTCAATAGGCTCCGAGCCATGAGCATTACCACAAAAAACCAGACAAACAAAGCAATAAACAACTTCCAAGAATGACGTGATTCACTAATCCGTCTCGGAATACTTAGCGACTTCGAGGCATTCCGCCACTTCGCGACCGATGTCGATGAAATGAAAAGCAGTACGAGTGCAATGCCACCGAATTCATTGCTCACGCGAATGGGATGAAAGAAACCTTCGGTAAATTGTGTATGTTGGCCTACGATGCCGAACCAAAGTTCACTTGGCGTATTCCCATTTGCAAGCGACCAGCAAAGTATGAAGCAACTGCCCAGCACGCCTCCTGCGGCGACCTGTATGAATGGTGTGTTCAACCTGGGCCAGGTTAATGTTGTGACTGGCCGGCGATCAACGTTCAATCGGCTGCTTATCGCCCATGCTACAGCGGCAAGCGACAGGGTCAGTAGAATTGCCAGCCAGGGTAGGGAGCCAGCACGAATAGTTTGTAGGACAAGGCCAAGAGGTAGAAACGCAGATATAGCGATCAGACTCATGCTAAGCCAACCCCGCGGCCACTTTTTCACGCCCGAGGAAGCAATGAACAGAGCTAGAGCCAACATGGCACCGCAATTGATCTTGGTCAAGCCAACAACTGCGGTCAAAATGCCTGCCAACCACCATCGCTGATTTCCTTTTTCTGTAACTAAACGGATCGCGATCAATCCGAACAGAAGCACCAGTTCTTGCGGATGGCCCGGCTCCAGAGCAAGCTTTTCAAGATGCACGGCACACACAAGCGCCGTCATAATTGCCGCACTACGACTACCGCCGACTCGCAGGACGACCTGATATACGAGCATGCAAGAAACAATCCATATGATTGCTGTCTTCAATCGAACAGCGTCTTGCGTCAGAGGCCAACCGAGAATCGAATGGAGTGGTTCGGTCCAAAGATAGTAAGCTGGACCATATTGAGTGAATGTGTCCGCATACAACCGATGACCTTCAGAAAAAGACCGAATGGTCATCATCACGTAGCCCTCGTCGTCGTACGGTGCGAGGGTAGAGAACAGCAGTGGCAATGCTACCAACGATGTTGCTAAGGCTACGAAGATGTTACTTCGCATACTTAACGGAAACGTTCGTCCAAGTTTTTGTATCTGGATCATGAAGGCTTTGTTTTTGGAACGATTCGTTTAGGTTTTTGCTTGGAATCGCGAGCCTTATCGAGCTCACCGCGAAGTGCTGCGATTTCGCGAATTGCCATTTGTAGAGTTTCTTCTTCCGAACATTGCTTGGTTGCTTGTTCGGTTGTTCGTGCGATGACATACGAAGGACGCGATCGAACTTGGTCATAAATCCTTGCGATGTATTCACCGAGCATTGCAATTCCTAGTGCATTTATCGCTCCAAAAAATGCGCAGACGCTCGTTATGGAAGCCCAACCTGGTATGGCCAACCCCGTTACCAATTTGTGATAGTACGCAAACGAAATGGTCCCGACCGAAACAATTGCAGATAGTACCGCTAGCCAATAAAAAGCCGTGAGCGGCGCGCGAGAGAAACTAAAAAAAGCCGTCTTCGCCAACGAGACCAATCCACGAAAGCGAACGCGCGGTTTTCGATCATGCCGATCGAGCCGCTCGACTCGCAACGCCTTTTGGCGAAAGCCCACCCAAGATCTCAGTCCGGGAAAGAATCGATCCGACTCTGGCAAAGAAGTTATTATTTCCGCGACCTGCCGATCAATTAATCCGAAATTGCCTGCGTCGCGTGGCATCGGAACCGACGCAATCGCGCCGAGAATTCTGTAAAAGGCAGAGAATAAAACGCGCTTGAGAAAATTCTCCTTGCGACCATACCGAACGGCATAAACGACGTCATTGCCCTCAAACCATGACTCAACCATGGGACCGATCGCGCCGGGATTGTCTTGGCCATCGCTGTCCATCAGGATAATGGCATCGCCCTTGGCATGTTTCAATCCAGCTTGAACGGCGGCTTGATGTCCAAAGTTTCGCGATAAGTGAATCGTGAGAATGCGTCCATCCGCTGCGGACATTTCGTCGAGGATTAGCCCGCTGTCGTCTGTCGAACCATCGTTGACAAATACGATGTTCCAACGGCATCCTGACTTTTGAAGTTCCGTTTGGATATCGTTTGCCAATGAACGCAGGATCGCGGCTTCATTGAGCAGCGGCAATACGACACAGATCGTGGCTTCTCCGCGATTGGGGCGAATCATCTTCGAATGACTCCAACCAAGGAAAGTCCAAAACCTAAACCTATTCTCTCAGCGACTTTTGTTTCAATCTTGGCCGCGTTTTGCAAGCAACTATTCAGCCAGCGACTAACACGAGGAAATTCCGTACCGCTTTTCGCCGGGCGAATCTTGCGAACTAATCTCAGGCAAATTGCAGCAGGCAGAGTAAACGCATTCCAGAATCGCAATAGTTCGATTTGCAAACCTGCTTCGCTCACCTGCTTCTTCAACATCGCCGGTGTATAGCGACGAAAATGCCCCAGTCGAACGTCCCAGTCAGAAAATAACCAAGGGTAAGCGGGAACGGTAAATATTATTTTGCCGTTGTCTGAGAGCGACCGAGCGGCATGCTGCATCGCCACGACCGGATCCCGCAAATGTTCCAGCACGTCTAGGAGCACCACGCCGTCGGCAGATTGGGGTGCAACGGGCCAAGGCTGATGTAGATCGTGTTGGTAAACGTCGAACAAGCCCCGCGCTTTCGCATGCTCGATCGACTCTGGCATAAAATCAAGACCGGTAACGCGATACCCCATCGACTGCCAAGTCAACAAGTTGCCTGCGGCACCTATGCCGCCTTCAACAATGTGCGAGTTTGCTGGAACATG
>JANMNK010000152.1:0-4455 GCA_031373875.1 Pirellulaceae bacterium
GTACTCATGGAAGCGGGTAGCAAATAGAAGGTGAGAAGAGATTATACCGGAAGCGCGCTTTGGTACTATCGACAAGCAACCAAGAACTGACGGCCCGAACAGCGAGTAATCACTCTTGATCTCCAGAAATCGCTAAAGATCGTCGGCTTGCAGTTATTCTGCTCCGCGAGCCAGAAGGTTTTTCGCGTGTTAGCGAATCAAATCATAGAGTTTTCGAACAGTCCGTTCTTGAGGAGCAGCGTCCGGCGTTGGGACGGCCAAATCGGAACTGTCAAAGTTTTCTTGTTTAACAAGCTTGCCATCCAAATTCCACGCTCTCCAATTGCCTTCAGGCTTGCCTTCGGCGTAGTTGCCTGTGGCCCGTTTCATGCCGTTCGCATGCCACCATGACCAAACACCTTGCATTTGTCCGTTCGCAAAACGGCCCGTGGATTCGCGGTCGCCGGATGGATGCCAGCTTTGGTATTCGCCTTCGAGTTCATTCATTTTGTATTGGCCCTGAGCGCGGATGTTTCCATTCTCATGCCAAACAGTGAACTTGCCGTTTTTTACGATATCACCTTGAGGTTCGTAAACGGCCATCTTTGTATTGGTCCAATCATCGGGAACCTTGAGGAATTGTGCTGCCGTCAAATACTCGTACTCGCTCTTGGGACGATTGTCTTTGAAAAATTCTCGTTTCGAATCGGCCCGCTGTCCCAACTGATAGACGTCTTGACGTTTTTCAGTCCCGTCCTTATTGAACTCAAAGGCTTCTCCATCCAATAAGCCTTTTGAATATTGGGATTCAAAAAATGGTTTTCCACTCACGAAGTACCAGTTTGCAGCACCTGATCGCAAACCATTTTCAAAATCGATGACGCTGGCGATGCGGCCTTTCGCGTCGCCAATTTTCCACGTTCCTTGCAACTGGTCATTTTTGAATTCTGCGTCCGACGTAAAAGGAGGTTCGAATTCGCTGTACGGCATAGACAGAAGAATGCCTGTCGCTGGCTTATAAATAAACTGCAGCCAATGCCCTTCGCGTTTTCCTTGGACAAACTGGCCAACGATGATGGGTTGGCCTTTTTCGTTCCATTCCTGATACTTGCCGTGATTGACGTAATTGCCTTCAGCATCCAATGCGACTTGCCGTTCGACCCGTATAGTTCCGTTGGTGTATCGCTCGCGAATTGTTTCTGTTTCGATACCGTCGCTCACGACGTCAATTTTGGGTAGATCAACATCCGTGTCTGGCAAATGCGGATCAGAATCCAACACGAAATTGTCTTTCATGTCGGCAGGCAAGCCGATCTCGATGGGCGGTTCACTTTGCTCAGCCGTTAAAATCAGCAAAGATTTCTCGGGTGGGGCCATGCTGAAACAAGGCACAGACAAGCAGACCGCAACGCCAAAACCCGCGAATTTTCCGAGGCGAAAGAAGTTCTTGGCAGTAGGGTATCGACGCATTCGCAAATTCCTTTTCACGATGTCCGTAGCTGGGGATCGCATCCTACGATCCATCACAGATGGTATCGGTTATCGTGAAAAGGAAGTTAGCTATCAAGACTGCGGACGAAACGTTTTAACTTCGTGTAACATCTTGCCCGACCGCAACGTTGCGCGAGGGAACAAGAGGTACAGGCGTTCGAACCGCCTCATTTTAACGCCGCATACTCACTCATTCAGTGGGCTGTTGAGTAAAATCGATCGAATCGTCGCCTTAATTTTTCGTTAAATCGAAACAAAAAAGCTCTTCGTCATTCCGAACGTAGATTCGACCATTCGCATACGCAGGTGCGCACCATACCACGGGGCGGCCAAAAGCGTTGTTCGTTGGATCGACAATGTGAGCACGATCGATCTCCTTGTAACCTTCGGCCGACATTTTGGCGATAATTAAGTCTCCCAATTCGGAAAACAAGAAGTAGCGATCTTCATTACGTACGATGAATGCGGAACCACTTTGCTCCGGGCGTTCCCCGAGCATTTCCGAAGTTTGCCAAAGCCGTTCGCCAGAGGGGACTTTAAAGGCGACCATGTCCCCACGTTGATCCATTCCGTAGATTACATCACCATCTAAAATCGGTTGCACATTGACGGGCGAAATCGCATGCTTGCCCTTGTCCTGCCACAGTGGCGTGACTGACTTGGAGTCGGCACCCATCTCGACCATCAGGTTGCGATTGTTAAAACCGCCCACAAACAAGTACTTGCCTGACAGTAAAGGCGACATGATGATCGATCCACTGTTGGCTTCGTAAGGCGTCGTCCAAAGCAAACGGCCTGTTTCAGGATCCACTGCGTTTAAGGCTTGGGGATTGACCAAAATCATTTGCCGACGGCCGTAGAATTCGACTATCGTGGGCGGTGAGTAACCAGGCTCTACGGCATCGATATTCTTCCAGATCTCTTTGCCAGTCATCTTGTCAAAAGCCACCGTTTGCGAACCTTTACCGCCGACGACACAAACGAGTCGGGGGCCATCGATCAAGGGATGAGCGGCGAATCCCCACAAAGGAACTTTCGTTGAATAATCTTTCTTCAAGTCGCGTTGCCAGACTATTTTCCCCGAGTCAGTCGCAAAGCAGAACAAGTGTCCCTCGGCCCCCAAAGTGTAAACGCGATTCTCGTCCACAATGGGCGTGCATCGCGGGCCGGATGGATAGGAAATGGTGTAAACAACCGAATACTTGTGCTGCCATATCTCTTTGCCATTCGAAGCGTCAAGACAGAGGACACGTTCCGTGCCTTTGAAAGCCGATTGACCAAAGTTGTCCACTTTGACGTCGGACGTCGAGACAAAGTCGGTTGCGTAGACGCGATTGCCTACCACGGCGGGCCCTGAGTATCCGCCTGCGATTTTGCTTGACCAAATTTTCTTGGGGCCATCAGCCGGGAATTTATCGACGATTCCCTTTGCTGGCCAAACATTATTTCTCGTCGGCCCCATCCACTGTGGCCAATCTTCCGCTCGAACTACTTGGGACATGCTAGCCAATGTGACGAGCAGCAACTGAGCAGCGACTACGTAAATTCGCATTATTAAGGTCATTCCTCTGTTGTAAACCGTTGATCCAACAAACACACGCGACGTCTATTCAAGTTTGGAATCTTCTGAATCTCCAAGCATACCCGATCCCTCAAAGTCAAGAATCGGGCTAACGCCTTCGAGTCCACCAAAATCTGCGGCGAACAAAAATTTTGAAACTTTTTTCGTGAGTGACCAGACGTGTCAACACCATCTCGATGATGAAGGGTGTGGCTAGCAGCACGCTGTGTTTGTTGAGCCTGTTTTGGTTTCCGAAAACATGTTTCGCAAAGGGTGCGAGTGATGAGTTCCGTAATCGAATCCAGCCAGTTGACTTTTGACTGGGACGTGGTCGCTGAATCCAATTTGGAGTCAAATTGCACTGGTCACGAAATGCCTCGCAATGCACTTGCAAACGCCACTTTCATGGGAGAACGTACAACCCAAATGTCCTCTAGCCGCGTAACTGGTGCGACGGGATTGAGCCGCCCGGGGATCGAACCGCGACCAAGAGTCAAGCAAGCGCGTGCAGAACACATTGGTGGCTTGATGTTGCAGGTCTTGGCGCGATATGGCGTTTCCCAAGACGAATTCCTTGTCGAATATGACCGACAAATGCGAGCAAAAAATGGCTAGTGCACTTTCTAAGCTTATTGTTTGGGTTCGAATGTAGAGCAATTGTCCTTAATTACTCGGAACTCACATGAGAATTGCTCGGAAAACGACTAAGACAATCGTTCGACACTCAGTCGCCAGTCACAATAATTAGCGTGCACAATGCACTCGACTCAAATGACTTGTCGCTGCCAACCGCAATCAGCCATTAGACATCTTCTTCGATCATTTGATCGGTTCCATCAGTCTTCACTGCGGGGTGCGATGTTTGCAAGTGGTATACGATTCGCCAACAATGGTAAGCGATGCGTCGCAGCCACCGAATCGAGTCCAAGAGAGACAGTGTCGAATCAATAGTTGACTCGCCGGCTGCCGTTCGCTCGATAATCTCTCGTCGGTACGGTTCGACGCTATCGTCTAGTTCGCTCCATAACTGTTGTAGCTTGTTTTCCGCGACATCCAACTCAATGGTATCAGGTAAATCAGTACGCAATAGGTCGGCAAGCTTTGATGCGTATTTGGTCAGCGACAGATCTCCAGGCATTGATCGCATTCGGTCGTCTTTCCGTAGCCTAGCCGCTAGTCTTGCCAGGTGATCTAAAGCGTGCAGGCAAGATGCATGTTTTTGTTGGCAGTCGTAATCGATCTCTCCTCGCTGAATGTCGTTCATATAGACTCGCGTTTCACGAATCGCCAGTTCTACCTCATCCACTTTCCGGCGAAATGCAGCAAGATCGACAGTGCCCAGAGTTGATGTGAGTAGTGCTTTCGACAATTCGCGAAATAACTGTGCGACAATTTCCATCATCGTTTTTTGAACGCACGACAGC
>JANMNK010000172.1:0-2630 GCA_031373875.1 Pirellulaceae bacterium
GTTGCTGCGTTGGCCAGATTGCACGTCCAGACTTTTAACGAGACTCATCGGAGTGGATTGCCCGGCGGACCGTCGTTTGAGGTTCGAGAACGCCAATGCCGCGAAGCGTTCGAATCTAACGATGGGAATTGGTTTTGCTGCGTTATCGAAGATGATCAAGGCGAACTTGTCGGGTTTGCTAAAGGCATGCCTCACGATGGTGGTGTGCCGGGCTATATGGGCGAACTGAATAAAATCTATCTCCTTCAGAGAGTACAACGTCAAGGACTTGGTCGCCTTCTTATCTGTGCGGTTGCGAGGCGGTTTCTTGATCGCGGTGTGACATCGATGTTACTATTTGGCAATGCGGCCAATCCATCCAATACTTTCTATGAAAGACTGGACGGTGAACGACTTCTTACAGAAAAGGGTGAGTTTCATGGCGGGTATGGCTGGAAAGATTTGCGTCAACTGCTCGCGCGGTGCTGTGACAACTTGAATGCGTGAAGATTGCAACAGTCCAAAGGTATGCAGACGAAGCCGTCGATCCTTTGCTTTGACATGTGTTTAGTATAATGCTCGGGTTCGCTGAATTTTGCGGTCGTGTCCTTAAAGGTGAGGTGTTGGCGTGGCAGACGAACCAGTCTTGGATCAAAGCAATCCTTATCAAATCTCAGTACCCGATACTGGCAAGGAGTTTTCGTACGCAAAAGGGGTTCAATATTGCTTTGTTGTTTTTCTTTTATCCGTAGTAGCTGTTGGCCTCTTCTTGATTGTGGGCGAAACGGGCACCGCCATCAATGTTAAAGCGCATCTTGAATGTAAGCACAATCTCGATGAGTTTTACTCAGTCCTGCAAGAACATGGGACTGAGGGATGGACTCCGGGGCAGCAAGAGGAGCGTTGGACGGCACTCAGATTTGATCCGTGCGTCAACGGAAAGAAATTTTACGGTTGCTACATCGTGACTCCTAAAATCAACACTATTGAACTGGTACATTCAGCGGATTCTCTGCCGGTCGTGCTCGCGTGCGATCGGCCAGGAAACCACCCAATATTAAAAGCAAACGGCCTCCGCGAAAAGAAGAATGGCGTTATCCAAGAGCACGCGAGTATATTATTGTCAAATGGCCGTGTGTTATGGTGGCATGGCAACGAGGACGACTATCGAAAATGGACTTCCCAATTTGCCGAAGGCCACGGCCGAGAATATCCACCGGGAATGGACTTCGTTTTTGATAATGGTGAAATAGGATTTATTCAGCAACAATGAGCGACCCTTGACGTCGCTTGGCACTTGCAACACGGAGCATAGGGTAAAGAACCAACGGATCCAGCCAAGCAACCTTGGCGAGTAATTTGACAATTGCGGACGCAAGCACGTCGCTGACTGATATTATTCGCTCCGTAAAGGACGGCTTAAATCAACGCAACGGCATAATGTCCGCATGTTATAGCGACTTCGTTTTTTTAGCTGCAGCAATGAATTTGGCATTCCCCGCCGAAGTGATAATCGTGGCTACTGCGAACGTTCGTCGTCTGTTCGGCTTGCTCGTGTGCACCGTAGCCCTCGGTACAATGAGGTATACTTTCAAAGTGATTGATTGATTTCAGTTGATAGGCTCGGGGATTCAATCGATAAAATCGGATAGGACCAAGTTATTCAACAGAGCGACTGTGATCGAGTTTCTCATGCGATCAATGTCAATTCACGCTATCCGCTGATCCTTTTCAAATTGCCTTGGGAATGATTCCTTGACAACACTGCCCGAACCAACCGCTGCCATGGTTGAATTTTACAATCTCCGAACACTTGAGCACATTGATCGTGTTCGCAAATGCTTGCGATTATTGGCGATCGGATCCGAACACTGCAATGAATTGTTGGCGAGAGCACAATCGCATGATCTTTCCAAATTCGAATCTGCAGAACGTATTCCTTAGATATGGTTGACCGAAATTCATAGATGCCGCCGACTCGGGGATTTATTCACTTACCCCACGGGCGCTGAGACGCTGATCCAGCAAGGGATCGAACGATTCAGGCTTCAGTTTCTTTCCCGAACTGATTGTGTTACCTGCTTGCTGTTTGATTGCTGGCGCTGTGATCGACTGGATCCTGATCCCATGGGGGCGACTGTCCATCGGCGTACTATGCGCTACAATGATTGGACCGCTAATTCAAACGGCTTTACGAAGCTTTATCATCCTCCAGCGAATTCCAAAAACGACGTGACAACTCGATAGAACGAAGCAGGGATTTGACCGCCTCCTGAAGGGAAATTTACTGGGCCCCACTCGGTCATCGGGGTCATTCGCCAATACAATGATCAGGACTCGATAATGACGGCGGACAAACTTTCACGGGAAACCTGGGACGTTGACCCACTTGCTGCTGGCGTCGCGATCTACTGGAATCACGTTTGAGCCAAATGGGGACGGTAGTTGCACCGGATTGATTGTCGTCGAACCTTTCGCGAAACGAGAATTAGCGAAAGACGGCCGCCCAACCTCTATTCCTTTTTACATTACGATAAAAGACAATGTATGGCCCGTCCCATAAAAAATGCAACATTGATATTGGCTGATTAAGCGATTGTACCATACGCTGCTGCGTATGATCAAAGGATTGCATTTAACGGCTGATGTTC
>JANMNK010000226.1:0-5477 GCA_031373875.1 Pirellulaceae bacterium
GAATTCTGCATTTATCGTCTCAAGGAATGCGGCATCGTAACGAAGTATAAATGTTGAGAAACGAGCATCATCGAGTGCTAACAATTGACCAAACTGCTTACTCAGCTTAACACAGTTCGCATGTTTTTACAGCAATAGACGATTTTTCAATTCCAATCGGTATCGAACCAAGCAACCGATTCCGGGTATACTGTTTTCGGGTTAGAAATCGAAACACAACGCTAACAGATCGGTTGGCTGAATGGATATCCTCAAAACCTAAGTGTTACACCACAATTTGATTCATGTTATGGGAGAACAATTTTATGCTGACTCGCAATTTTTCTAAGGGAAAGCAACTGCTGTTTTCGGCAGTTCTGACCGTCGTCGTTCATGCGAGTTGCATGGCCGGTGATCTAGAAAAGGATACCTCATTACGGCTGGCTCCGGTGGATGCCGACATCTACTCAGCTTCGCTCAATATGAAAGCACAATGGGAGCGATTTGCGCAGAGCAAGACTTGCCAAGAATTGCTCAAGACTCCAATCGTTCAGGAGTTGATGGAGATTGCCAAAGAGGAATGGGAAGCCGACGAAGGTCAATTGACCACGGCACGTCAGATTATCCAAAATCCAAATGTCATTTCGATGCTTGAGATGCTGAAAGAAATGATGTCCTCGGAAGGCTTTATGATCGCGGATAAGAATTTCTCCGAAATGTCCGTCGGCATTACAAAGCTACAAAACGAAATGTACCAATCCATGGGTGGCGACCCTCAGCAGATGATCGAGTGGCTCCTGGATCTGCCGAAAAGCAAAATGGATGCGATCCCCGTCCCTATGGTCATTGCGGGTTTCAAGATCGAGGACAAGGATCGCGTGCTCATGCATCTGGATCAACTCGAAGGCATCGTAAAATTCGGCTTGGGTAGCGTCCCGCAATTTGCTCCCATCGCCGAGTCACTTGAACGCGTCGAAACGGATCGCGGGACTCGGTTGGTGATGACTCTTAGCTCCGATATGATCCCTTGGGAGCAAATTCCCCAAAATGATGAACAGACGGAAGAACTGATTGACAAGCTGCAGGAATTGATGGAAGAACGCCAAATGGTGTTTTCCATCGGACAACTTGACGAGTATTTCGTCTTCGCACTCAGCGATTCTGCCGAGGCGATTGAGAATTTGGGCGAAGGTGAATCGCTGGCTTCGCATCCCGATATGCAACCGCTCAAAGCGTTTGAATCGAAACAAGTCACAGGTATCGGATACGTATCCGATCATTTTTCTGATTTGAATTTCCAAGCGACTTTGCATAACTACTTTTCGAAACTTGGTCGTCAATTTCTTCCAGCTATCGAGTTGCAATTCGGCGACGAAATGCCGGAATTTCTAGAGTCGCTCGAAGAAGACCTAGCTTGGCTGGACAGCGAAATTGGCGCTCATGTTCCCGAGTTCAAAGGGCAGCTTGGCGTCTCGTTCATGACAGAAAAAGGCCAAGAAGGCGTTGTGTACAATCGTACGAAAGCCGTTGTTTTGGATGGCTCAAAGAAACTCGACGTTTTGAACCATGTTGGCGGGAAACCGTTGATGTTCTGGGCTTTCCGGAATCAAAATCGTTCAGAGTATTTCAAAACGGCACGGCGAATTGTTCAGAAAGTTAAGAACTATCTCGATGGTCTGTCGAAAAGCGATCTCATGCAAGGCGACGAAAAAGAACAGCTTGAAATGGTCTTAGAAAACGTCTGGCCGCTTCTCAAGCGAGTTGCTGATGTTTGGGAAGAAAAATTCTTGCCAGCCATGGCCGACGGACAACATGCAATGGTGATGACGCAAGGCAATCTGTCCAGCAAGCAGTGGGCTCCCGACATGCCTGCTTCGGACGAGCCACTCCCGCTGCCCGAGCTGGCTGGAGTACATGGCCTTTCGGACGAGCAGTTGATGAAGGCAGGCTTTGTCGAGCTGTTTGAAATCATCGACGAAGCTCTGGCTACTGCGAATAAACTGCATCCCAATGAAGTGCCTTCGGGAATCGTGGTTCCGCGGCCAGAAGAAAGTTCTGTCACGAGTGGAACTCGGTATTCATACCCCATTCCGGATAACTGCCCGGCTCCTAAGTCGATGGCACCGCAAGCTGTCTTCAAAGATGGCTTTATGATCATGTCGTACTCAGATGAACTAAGTGATGTTCTCGCAAAGAACACATCACTCGGTGTCGGTGGCGATAGAATTTCGACAAACAAACCGATGGCTTCGGCAGCATATTTGGACTTTGGCGGGGTCACTGCGATGTTCCGTCCGTGGATTCGCTATGCGATTTTGCAATCGAGTGGCGACCTCGAATCCAAACTTGTTCCGGAGCAAGGGAGTTTTCCAGGACTGTGCGGGGAAGATATCCTGCAAGTTTGGGACTGTTTGCGTTTCGCGGGCAGCATGGCTTCGATGACGATAACCAACGAAGACGGTTCGACGACCACACACTGGACTTTTGTGGATTAGTCATCCGCAAGTTAGTTCGATAAACTATTCACCGCGTTTGCAGACATGCCCCGAAAGTGGTTTGCAGACGCGGCTTTTTTTATGCGCGAATGATTAAATGGGAATGAACTTGACAGCTTTCCGGGCCGCGGAAACGATTAAACTGCACGCAACCAAAAAAGACGCGACGGCAAGATTGGCGCAGGTTTGTTTCAAGCCAAGACTATCCGCCGTGCGATGATGACAGATGCGCAAACGGTTGCATTAGATGCTGATGGTGTCACAAAACCCTAAGCTAACCGTATCTGCTAAGCTTACGTGATACAACGTCTGATCGACTACGAGTATTCTTGGAGTGACCACAATGAACAATTCGGCTTACCGTGAGTTGCAAGGGCTAACGTTCGACAAGGGACTTGGAGGACTAACGAGATTGACCATCGACACGCCCATTGCCCACGGCGAAATGTATCTTCATGGAGCCCACGTCACACAGTGGAATCCTACGGGACATAAGCCGGTTCTTTGGATGAGTCGCGAAGCAATCTTTGCGGCAGGTAAAGCGATTCGTGGAGGTGTTCCGATTTGCTTTCCGTGGTTCGGCCCAGATCCTGCAGACAGCACGGCTCCAGCACATGGCTACGCTCGCATTTCCGAGTGGGAGTTTATTGACGCAAAACACCTTGATGAAGGCGGTGTTCGAGTACATCTCGAAAAATTCATCGCTCCATTTCAATTGACTTACCAAGTCGACTTTGGAAAAGAACTGCGACTAGCGTTGACGACCAGCCTACCCGACGACGCGATCACTCCTCAACGATTCGAAGACGCGCTCCACACGTACTTTGCGGTGAGCGACGTTCGTGCCATCGAAATAGCTGGCCTCGAATCAAGGTCCTTTGTCGACAAGATGGAGAACGCAGCGGTCAAGCCACCGTCGAAAGCACCGATTCGATTTGGCTCAGAAGTCGACCGCGTTTACTTGGATACCAACGACACTTGCGTATTGAAAGACCCTGGTTTGCAGCGACAAATTTCCGTGGCCAAGTCAGGTTCGGCTTCTACCGTGATTTGGAATCCATGGATCGACAAGAGTGTTCGCATGAAGGATTTTGGCGACGACGAATGGACTGGCATGGTCTGCATAGAGACCGCGAACATTGCAAATAATTCCATCGAGTTATCGCCCGGTCAATCGCACACGACGAGTGCAATCATTGCTGTCGAGCAGATGAAATAAGTTCGTTGCCGAATTTTTCTTGTGAGCTACTCAATTCGGCAGTCCACATCTTCTTCTGATATTAAGCAACTAAGCCGCTTCTGGTTTGGTTCGATACAGTTCGGCATAGCGTTCGAAGTTAATCAATAGGACGCCTGTCAGAATAATGACAAGCGATAGGATTTGTATTGGTCCAATTCGTTCGGACGCGAGAAACCATCCGAGAACGACAGCAACGATTGGATTCACATAGGCATACGTGCCTACCATCACCGTCGGGCGGACTTGAAGAAGCCACACGTAGGAAACAAATGCGATCAACGAACCGAATACGACTAAATAAACGATCGCCGACCAAGATTCAATGGTCACGCTTGCTAGTCGAAAAGTCGTCCATTCGCCCACCATCCACGAAATAATGGCGCAAACAATTCCCGGAGCCAACATTTGGATTCCGACGTTCATGGTCGTCGAAGTAGTCGCCGGAGAATACTTGAGGTACAGCGAACCGGCCGCCCAGGTAATGCAACCCACCAACAAAATTGCAATGGCCGCCATTTGAGAAATAGCTGTGCTCAAATGAGACGGCGTTGTCTTGCCATTGAACAGCAACATAACTCCAACAAACCCAATCGCTACGCCCGCCAGTACGAGCTTGTTCTGGAAATTCTCGCTCCAGTGTTTGTAGTCAAACAACACGAACCAAAAAGGCAAGCTGGCTACGATAATTGCTGCCAAGCCTGAAGTGATGTATTGTTCCACCCAGATGACCGCGCCGGTTCCAAATCCCGACATCAATATGCCCGCAAATGCATTCTTGATAAGCGATTCTTTGTTCAATCGCTCGCCTCGATATCGACACCAAGCCAACAACAGGATGCCTGCTATGACGAAACGAATAGCACCGAGCGTGAACGGCGGAATCGACTTGAGCCCAAACCATATCGCCAAGTAGGTCGATCCCCAAATCAAATAAATTGCGGCAAAAGCAGCAATGACCATCCAAGTTTTCGGGGCAGCCTTATCCAAAATATTTTCTACTCCAAGAGCGAAATGCATGCAAACGGATAACGTTAGTCTCGTAAGGGGTCTCAAAGTTTAGACGGTGCGTCACGACATTACGATGGGCACGACGAAGCACCAAGCGATTCTCAACATAAATAGAGTTCGTTTACTGGGGATTACCAAAAACAGGGTTTGATAACTGGTACGATCAAGCGGGGTGCACGCCTGTTTCCAAGATAATTACTGGGCAAAGCTTGAATCAGCGCATAAGGCCAAGCCTGGCATGCTTCATGTTCGCTTTTCGATCGACACAAACTGACCGTATAGCCGCTTTGGAAAGCAACGTTGGTTACCAATAGTCCAGCCACAGCGAGTCACTGATTGGGAGTCCCTGTGGTGTCAAGCGAATGTGGCCTTCATGCCACTCCATGAATCCCAATGCGATGTGTTTGGGCAGTTGCAACGCAATAGCTTCGACGGACTGAGGTTCACCTGATTTGACAAGCGAACTCCATTCGACCCCTTTTAATTGACGCATACCGAAGATAAACCGCTCGCGGGTTCGCGTCGACCAGTCCAGCGTTTGCGACTCCGCTACGGGGGACTGTCCAGTCTCCATGAGTTGAAGGTACCTTAGAGTGCTTCGGTGATTGACCGAACGGGTGCCATCAACAAAAGCCGCAGCGCCTGGTCCAAAGCCGAGCCAGGCATCGCCTCGCCAATAAGTCTGGTTGTGGAGACACTCGCTATCTGGTTTGGAAAAATTCGACACTTCGTAGAGATGCATGCCATGCTGGGTG
>JANMNK010000246.1:0-9189 GCA_031373875.1 Pirellulaceae bacterium
TGCGAATTTGGTCGATTACTGTCTTCTCGTCACCGTCGACCAAATCAAAAAAGTCTTGTTGGTTCGAAATGAATTCGCGCGCGACAATTAGCAATGTGAAATCGCTGCTCCGTGCGTTAACAAAACTCATGGCATCGAACATCTTAATACCAGGGATCGCGCGGATTCGCTCCATCACCTCCAGCGGTAAATCTGCCGCTTTGCCGGTTGCCATATCGGGCATTGCCGCGCGGACAAAAAAGTCGCCAACAATGCTGCGTTTGTACCAGCGTTCGACGTCGCGAATGTTATCGAGAATGGTCGAAGCCATTCCTAATCCCGTGCTGATCGCGATAAATAGGACACCAATCGTCATCGACGATCGAACCCGATGACGCATCAATTGACGCTGTGCCAATCGGCCCGGTACTCCCCACCACCCGCGGAAAATATAGAGCAACATTCGCGTCAGTGGATCGATCACGACGGGCAGGATCAAAATGAGCCCGACCAATCCGACCATTGCGGCGATTACGGAATTCTCGACAGGTATGTAAGCCAACGAACAAGCAACCAACGCAGCAAATCCTAAAACGGATAAGGTAATGCCGGCCCACAAAGTCGACTTGTTTGGCTTGTCGAAATCGGTCGCGGTAACGACCTTCATCGCTTCTGCGGGAGATAATCGTCCAGCCCGTCGAGCAGGAAAATATGCTCCGAAGGCGGCAACGCCAAGACCGCACGCAATCGCAGACGCCAGTGCGAACGGACTCCAGTATTGCGTTATGGTCCCGACTTGCAAAAGGTTTGTTGTCGCAATCGAGAGAACCTGGGCACCGTACCATCCGGCAATACTTCCCAGCAGCGTTCCTATTAGCCCAAGAATGAGCCCTTCGCGCACAATCATAAAAACGATTTGCCCACGAGTCGTGCCGATCGCTCGGAGCATTCCCAGTTGCCGCCGTCGCTCCCCGACGTTCATTTGAAAGGTGTTGTAAATAATGAAAATGGCAATCACCAAAGCAAATGCGGTAGCCAGCATCAAACCCTGATTGCTTGACGTCGTTAGTTCGTCTGCAATTTGACTCCGCAAGTTTGGCTGCCTGACGTTAAGCCCCACAGGCAACGTCGCTGCAATCGTCTCTCGCACTTTTTCGATATCAGCGTCTTTTTCGATTACGACCTGCAGCGAATCGATTCGGCCACGGCTTCGAAACCAAGTTTGCGCAGTGGATAACGGGATCAGTACCGTGCTGCCTTGCGTGACATTCGCACCACTTCGGGGCTGAACGAAACCCGCGACTTTGGATTCTTTGATGCCTCCTCGCAAAGTAGCAATACGAATCGTATCCCCGACTTGAATCTTAAGAGACTTCGCAAAACTTTCGTCGAGCAGGAACAGATTCCCGGATGAAAACTCAGCTCCTTCGGTCAGTCGGTTATCGCGAACGAGGCGGTCAACTTTCGGATCTATGCCGAGGACTTGCGCGCGCACGCGAGATTCGCCATGGGACAGGCTACAGAATCGCCGGATGGATGGGACGACGGCTTTCACACCTGGCTGTTTGGCAACTTGTTCGACGGAACTTGCATCAAATTCAGCGCCACCTTCGGCGGAGATTTCGAGAGCGGCTTGACCCACAATCGCTTGCAGCATGGCGGTCTGAGCCACGCGTGCATTGGAAGTCGCGAGCATGACGGATTCGACTGCAGCCACCCCGATGATGATACTTACCAAGGTAAGCACAGTGCGCAATGGTCGCCGCAGCCATTCCCTCCAAGAGAATCGCCACAAGATCATACTGAACCAACCTTGACCGATGCCGCTTCAGCGTGAACGCCACCTTGTTGATCAATATCCTTTTCGATCGAACCATCACGAAACATCAGCAGTCGGAATGCAGCATTTGCGACTTGCGCATCATGCGTGACCATGACGATAGTTTGCTTTTGATCGGCTGCGAGCGTTCGCAAAAGTTCCGTAACACGTTTGCTTTGGCGACTATCGAGATTGCCGGTCGGTTCATCGGCAAGGATAATAGCGGGCTTGATCACCAATGCTCGGGCAATAGCGACACGCTGTTGCTCGCCACCCGACAACTTTGCTGGGATGTGTTGCATACGAGACTGCATTTCGACCATCTCGAGTACTGCCTTGGCGCGCTCGGTTGCTTCGCGGTGGTTCAAACCGTCTAACTCTAAAGGCAGCGAAACGTTTTCCAGGGCCGACAGAGTTGGCAGCAAATTGAAGGCTTGAAAGATAAACCCAATCCGGCGGCGACGAATGAGCGTTCGCTGATCGTCGTTTAGGTTCGCAAGATCGGTGCCTTCGAGGACAACTTGGCCCGAAGACGGCGTTTCGATCCCGCCCAGGATACTCAGCAATGTGCTTTTCCCTGAGCCCGACGGCCCCATGATCGCCACGAATTCGCCTTGCTCGATGGTCAAGTTAACTCCGCGCAAAACCTCAACGCGCACTTCCCCATCGCCAAAGTGCTTCGTCAAGTTGCGGATATCAATAGTCGGCATAATTTTCATTGCTCGCAGGTGTGTAGTTCGACGAACAAAAAGGTTGTGCTCGCATCGCTCAGCCTCAGGCTAATCATTGCGAGGCCCAACAAAACAACAAGAGTCGATCGCCAAACAGTGTGGACGATCGGCTCGTTGAATGGATGGCTGGGCGGATACAACAGACGGTTCAGAGTAGCAGCATTTTCTAAACTTGCCCAGACGCATGAATTCGTCACTTGCGCAATAGCGCCCCTAAAAGTAGTGAAAGGAGGCAGCGAGATTCTCGATTGAACTGTCGATCGCCTAAGGAACAAGGCTTTGCTCGACCGCAATACAAGTGCAGGCTCGCGCGAGTTTAGACAGCTACTTTCCAAGCACTCACAATTCTGGTTGCTTTCCCCGGCCGACCGAGTGATTGATGATTTTTTAAATTATTCGCATGGCGATCGATGGAAATGGACATGCTTCCATTGCCCATCTTGGTTTTCCCACACGCGTGTCTCTTGCATCGAAGTCGTGATAGGACTCCCCCCGCCCGCCGCTTTTTGAGTCAAGCGTACATAAGCGATAACGGCAACATTTCCCATCACGCGAACATGGGGCGCGATGATGGTGCTTTGAATGGACATTTCCGATCCACGTGGCAGCGAAAAGTAGAACTGATGAAAATCAAGTCCGTCGACAAGAAAGCCTTTTGCTTCGGGCTCGAAAGCTGACAATGTTGGATCGCAAAGTTCGACATAGGAATCCCAATCGCCACTCGTGATGGCGATCAGCAATTCTTCTGTGCGTTGGATAATGTCTAGTCGAGTTTGTGCTTCGCGATCAAAAGTCATTTTGAATTAATCCTTTTGTTTAAGCCTATAGTGCAGTGGAAACTTTATGAAATAGATTGAAATGCGCGACGGACGTTTGGCTGGTTTAGGACAACTAGTCCCCAAATTCCAAACGGAACGCCCAATATAAAACAAGGACCGATGCAAGGGACCACGGCCACGACACAAGCGGTCATTGCCATCGGCCACGACCTGAGTCTTAACATTTGAACGGCACCGAAAATGATGAGTGAGTTCGCGGCGACCATTACAAGCGACCATATCATGCGAATGTAGACCGCCGATTCTCGTGACACGGGACCGTTATCTCGAAGCTGATCGATCAATCCTGTGCTTATCAATATGACGTCGAAAACGAAAGCGACCACCAAACACAAAATGCAGATAGAAGCCACCACGATCAACGAGATCGCTGGGCCTTTCACTTTGCTTCCATTTGTCGAGGATGACGAGAAATCTATCGAGCTCAAAATTGCGGTTCCTTCTACTGTGTGCATTTTTAATTTGTGCGTTCCAATGACGGTTTGCACGCCTGCCAATACGCTAGCGTTCACACTCGTCAATCCTGGAAATAAATTCCTCCCAACCGTTGGCTTCGAAAAGCAGGGCAAGGATGGGGTTTGAAACAATCCGCACACGTAAACGACGGTGTTTTGTTGATCCAATCACACGGCCAGGTTTTACATGGTTTGTGGATTCAAAACATGTTTGATTCGCAGCATTATGCCAACGCATGAACTGATGAGAATAGGGTCATGTGCGCGAATACTTCGTTTGCCAGCAACGAAGTTTTCCATTTTGCGAGAACGCCCCTCAGCAAATTCTGACCGGTTTCGTCTTCCTTTTATGGCATACTCAAGATTATTTTGGCAGCAAGCGTCAAACGGGACGACGTGCTTCACGCCAGATTTCGCGACAATTATCGCAAACTTTGGTTGTAAGCCCTTATGACTGCTTTTCTGGCGTTGCCAAAAAATGCACTTTGGCCCGATAATTGCCATTATACGCCTGTCGCTGAAAGTGCGCGCGCGTTTGGCAGGATTTTTAAGATTTTCGAATGAGTCAGGACTTAGAAATACGTTATGGAACTGCTTGAGAAAATTTGGGAAGGCACTGGCTCGGTGTTCAACGGGCTGCTTTCCGGCTTTGAACGGAGTTTGACCGGTCTCTTTGGTTCGTCCAACGCGCGACAAGTGAAGCGGATGGCGGCACGAGTCCAAGAGATCAATGCGCTCGAACCGAAAATGATGGCGCTCACTGATCAAGAGCTACGAGACCAAACCGTCAAGTTTCGACAACGCCTCAAAGCTGGCGAGACGCTCGAAGATATCCTGGTCGAAGCTTTCGCAACGTGTCGCGAAGGCGGACGTCGATTCCTTAGGATGCGTCACTACGACGTCCAGCTCATCGGCGGTATGGTTTTGCACTTGGGCAACATCGCTGAAATGGTAACGGGCGAAGGCAAGACGCTCGTCGCAACCTTGCCAGCATATTTGAATGCCCTGCAGTATCACGTCCACGTCATTACGGTCAACGACTATTTAGCTCGGCGCGATATGGAATGGATGGGCCCCCTGTACATGGGCTTAGGGTTGACCGTTGGCAACATCCAGTCCGGAATGGACAACGACGAAAAACAAAAATCGTACGCGGCTGATATTACGTACGGAACCAATAATGAATTTGGTTTCGATTACCTCCGCGATAATATGAAGCTTGCCGCACCCGGCGACGAACGCTTCCCAACGCAATATCAACAAGTCCAAGGTCCCTTGCATTACGCGATCATTGACGAAGTCGACAATATTTTAATCGACGAAGCTCGAACGCCGCTCATTATTTCAGGTCCTGCGCATCAAGACGTAGGGAAATACGCCGAAGCGGACCGCATCGCGCGGGCTTTGGTTCGCGAAACGGATTTCGTGGTGAATGAAAAAGATCACACCGTTAACTTGACGGATGAAGGTGTTCGTAAAGCGGAAAAAGCTGCGGGCGTCGAAAGCTTTTATACGGCCGGGAATATGGAGTGGCCGCACTTGATCGACAACGCCCTCAAAGCACATCATCTTTACAAACTGGACGTCAATTACGTCGTTAAAGAAAACGCCATCATCATCGTCGACGAATTCACCGGCCGTTTGATGGACGGTCGCCAATGGAGCGATGGTTTGCATCAAGCCGTTGAGGCCAAAGAAGGCGTTCGCATCAAGGAAGAGACGCAAACGCTTGCCACGATCACGCTTCAGAACTTTTTCAAGCTGTACAAAAAATTATCGGGTATGACCGGTACAGCCATGACCGAAGCGAACGAGTTCTGGAAAATCTATGGCCTAGACGTTATCGCGATCCCTACCAATCGCGACATGAAACGAATCGAATTTCCCGACATGATCTATCTGACGGAAAAGGAAAAATTCCAAGCCGTCGCCGATGAAGTGGAGCGAGTCAATAAATGGGACATGCTCACCATGAAAAACGGCGAACGCGTCTTCGGAGAAATTCTGAAAGAGAACGACGACTCGGTTAGTTTCCGGCCTCGAGAATCAAAGGAAACCGAAAAAGTCAAGCGTTCGGAAATCGAGTCGGTTCAACGAAAAGGGCGTCCAATTTTGGTTGGTACCGTCTCCATCGAAAAGAGTGAACGGTTAAGCCGATTGCTAGAAATGTGCGGCATCAAACATCAAGTGCTCAACGCGAAAAATCATGGTCGCGAAGCAGAAATCATTGCACAGGCAGGCCGTTTGAACGGCGTGACCATTGCAACGAACATGGCCGGACGAGGTACGGACATTATTCTCGGCGGAAATGCTGAGACCATGGCGTGGGCCATGTTGCAGGACAAATATGCAACGCGTCTAGATGTGCCTCGCGAGGAATGGGACCAATTGGTCAAGGAGATCGATCAACGCGAAAAAATGAAAGAGATGGGCGAAGTCGTTCGCAAGAATCACGGACTGTATGTGATCGGTACCGAACGCCACGAATCTCGCCGTATCGACTTGCAATTACGAGGACGTACCGGTCGACAAGGTGACCCGGGCAGCAGTCGATTCTATTTGTCGCTCGAAGATGACTTGATGCGAATTTTTGCCGGCGATTTTGTTCGTTCGACGATGCAACGACTCGGAATGGGCAACGGCGAACCGCTTGAAAGTGCTTTTGTCAGCAAACGAATTACCGCCGCACAGAAGAAGGTGGAAGAACGTAACTTCGAGAT
Organism: Pirellulaceae bacterium; assembly: GCA_031373875.1. Taxonomy (GTDB): domain Bacteria; phylum Planctomycetota; class Planctomycetia; order Pirellulales; family Pirellulaceae; genus JANMGV01. The sequence goes on from JANMNK010000246.1 coordinate 6,544, forward strand.
TCGAAAGAACTTGCTCGAATACGATGAAGTGATGGATACCCAACGCAAAAGGGTTTACAGCTATCGCCAACAAATCCTCCAAGGCGTCAGTTGCCGAAAACTTGTGCTGGACCAAATTCATCAACAAGTCGAGCATGCTGTTAACCAATTCTTAGACCCCATGTTTGGAGCCGAATCGTTCGCTCGTTGGGCAGGTCAAAGACTATCGTGCCAGTTGGATGCCAAAGATTTTCGCGGAACCGATGGCGATGTTGCCGTCAATTACGCCAAGGACTTAGCAGAACGATCTGCCGAAACGCAAATTCTTGACGCAATCGATGAGAACTTGCCGCCGGAAGAAGAAAAATCGGAGTGGAATTGGGAGTCGGTCACAAAGTGGATGAACACTCGCTACGGCACCAATTTCCGCGCTCATGAACTCAAGAAATACGAACGCGATCAACTCGACGAGTTCCTTCTCGGTAAAGCCCAAGAAGTTATTACGAACATCGATTTGACGGATGGAATCGAGTACCTGTCCGAAGACTACGGTTTGCGAATGCTCGCCGATTGGATGAAGAACAAGTTCGATATCCAAGTCGACACGGGCAAATTCCGCGAACGCGAAGCGAACGATGTGGTCAAAGAAGTTTGCAATTTATGCGAGCGAGCCTACGAAGAACGCGAACGAACGTTTCCCGTCATCGCAGGCATCAGCCGATTCCGTACCGCAGTCGGCCCGAATTCGGTTCACTTGGATACTCAGTCGTTGGCTCATTGGGCGGTCATGCGTTTTGTAGACTCGTCCGCTGTGCAGATTGCAGAGTCGAGTACGGAAATCCTCGTTGATCGCCTTAAAGAACTTAGCGAAAAACGACTGGTTACCGCTCGTGCCATTACGAAACAAGCGGAATCGCAAGTGGATGAGCTTTACCAAGGCGTCAAACCCGAAGTAAAACTCGCTGACGTTTCCGGCATCAACGGACGAATCGAAAGTGCCCGTGACTGGTTCGCAAAAGAACTGGCTTGGGATTCAACCGTCGAAGAACTTGGCGCCTTCGACGAAAATGGTATGCGGCTTCGGGTTACTCAAGCTGTTGACGAATTGTTCTATCCCGAAATCAGACGGATGGAACGTCAAGTTCTTTTGAGCATCGTCGATGCAGCGTGGAAAGATCACTTGCTGGCAATGGACCATCTGAAGAGCGCGATCGGCCTCAAAGGCTACGCGCAAATGGATCCCAAGGTCGAGTACAAACGCGAAGGCATGAAACTGTTCGGCCAAATGTGGTTCTCGGTCGGAGAACGAATGACGGACGTAATTTTCAGAATGGAAGGCTTGACGGAAAGCGACGTGCGAAGCACTTTTGTCGAGACGTCTGCTCGACACGACCAAGCCCAGTCGACCGCCGACCTCGCTCGCCAACAACAAGCCGATTTGCAAGTTGCTGAAAAAGCTGGCCAAGAAGCGCCGAAGGTCGAAACGATTCGCAATTTCGGCGATCGCGTCGGCCGCAACGACCCTTGCACCTGCGGCTCCGGCAAAAAGTACAAGAACTGCTGCCTTCGCAAACAAGTGTAAGCGATCGCTCGTTCATCGGCGGAAATAATTTAAAGGACGCTTTGCAATATTAGAGCGAAGCGTCTCATTCGATGATCGCCTTCATTCCACGATCGTTCAGCCGCGGATATCGAGCTATCAGCTCTTTAATGGCATGTCACAGCGATGCGTACCGCCGTAAAGCGATTACGACAATAGGCCAGTGATCGTCAAACAATTAAGATCTCGGCCATTCTGCGCCTCGACCCGATGCGGTTGAGATTTTTCTGCCGGCATAGCCAAGCCTCTGACGGCAAAACAGCTTGGTGGTTTTCAAAAGTCTCTGCGGCAATGCTCAAATTCCACCTTGCTTCGTGATCGCCCCTTCTTTATCACATGGCGAACGTTCGCCAGTCGAACTATTGGCTGCTTTGCTCGCGGTACCCGGATTAAAGATCCAAGTCTCGAAGCCATAAAGTCATCGCATTTCGTTGGGGATTCGCCCGAAAACCTTTCTCACGCGAAGGAAAATCTAGATCCCGCTACTTGGTATATGGATGCACCTCAAATGACAAAAGTTAACAGAACGGGAATCATAGTCCTTTTTTTCGTGTTCGCACCAACGGTCCGTGCTGAGCTGATTGAGAACGGATTTTTTACTGCCAAAGCGGATATCTATATAGATGCTCCTGGATACATTGGTCTTGAAAACTGGCCTGTCATTGAGAATTGGGCTCATAACACTACCGATGGTTCGGCGAGATTTGGCGTTAATGGTCCCAACGTCCCGTTCGCAGACAAATATATTTTTGGTCCAACGAATGCCGACGGTAACTCATTCGCTTTCATAGAAAACGTGACCGGCACCGGCACATTGCGACAATCCCTGCCGACACTACGACCCGGTAGGACTTATCAAATCTCGTGGATGACCGCTTCCCGGGCGGGCGACACCGGAACAGGGAGAATTTCAATTGGCGACATTGGCGGCACGCTTGTCGATTTTGGTTTTACGCCGACGAATACCGCGTTTACAACATACAGCGAAACCTTTACGACACCAAATTCTTTTGCAGGTACGGCTTTCGTCCAACTCCAAAATGACACGACAAGTTCCACGATGGTGT
>JANMNK010000341.1:0-2691 GCA_031373875.1 Pirellulaceae bacterium
GTCCTCAAACTTTGCCACTTCTCGGTCAAGCAAAAATTCGTCTATCAACTGAGGGGCAAGTTTGTTTTCAAGATACGGTCGTACGGCTGTCTCAAAAAATGGTCGGTCCTTGAAGTAAAGGAAAACGTGCAACTCATGACAGGCTAGCTCGTTGTAAGCGGCCTGCTTTTCCTCGTCAGTCAATTTACCCCAGCGGGACAGCTTCGCGAATCTCTGGAGCTCTGCGGAAGGCAACAGTGTCCCGTACAAACGCATAACGTCCTGCAAACTGGAGTAGACTTGCACGCGTGTCGATCGAGCGTCACCCAAGTCCGATTTCTGGTTTGCTTCGATAACTCGAACTCGTTGCTGTTGCGATAGATGCTTGTCCTCCGCAAAAGACTTGGCAAGTCGCAAATCCGCTAGCGGGATCTTTGTCGAAGGCAACGCAACCGTCTTCGTAGTAACGCCCTGCAGTTGAACAACGACGACCGTTAACGAATGACATCCCACCAACGCTTCCTTGGGAATCTCGATCCAACCCTGTTCATCGGGAACGCGATTGGCAAATAGTTTCGCACCCTTGCCGAGAAACTCGTAAGAACTACTGGGCTCCCGTTCTTGGCCGACAATTATTCTCGGTGTAATAGTTGCCATCAAATCGCTCAACGCCGATTCAGGAGAGCCAGGCATGTCATCACCTGTCGCGGCCTGTTTCTGTGTGCTTTGCGTTGTGGTGGTGTCCCAGGGATTGAGCAGGAGCGTGGGCTGTGCAAGCAGATTTCCCGGATACTTGGTGGCATACTGCCGTTGCAAAACGTACTGGTATTCCTCGTCCAATCGCAACGAGTCAACATAGAAACTGGATAGGGCCGAATATTTTTGGTGACCAGCCGGATACATTTCTAGTCGAAGCTGCTCGGCAAGGTTCGAGTCGCTGACAAATGGCGAAGCAACAAGATGAACTCGAGTCGTCGCATTAGCCCCAGCGATTTGCACACGGAACAACTCGTTTCTGAACTCACTACCCATCACCGAGGCTGCCGCTGGAGGCGACATCTGGTTTGTTTGTGCTGGACCGACAATGAAACCTTGTTGCACAAGGCCTTTCGCGACGCGAACTTGGCATGTTTGGCCCGTGAGGTGATTGATCAAAACGTAGTTACCCGCATCAAGCGCCGAGATCTTGAGACGATTATCTTCCAAGCTAACTTTCGACGAATAGTCGACCGTAATAGCGTTCGCACGCAGTTCAAGCAAAGTCCACGGCGTGTACGCGTTTTCATCGGCCTGGGTGTCACCCGGCGAATTAGTTTGCCAAGGTAGCTCGTAAACTTGCCCTTGGGCTATTTGAATACTGCTGGGCCAATCGACTACGTCCGGCTGCATACTAAAAACCCGCGCTGTCATGCTGTCCGCAGACGCCTGAAAATTCCTTACACCAACCAAATCGCCAAGCTGAATTTGACCGGCGGCATCCGTTGCCAAGACTATCGCGACAGGATTCACGACGTGATGCAACCAGAATTGCACGGTCACAGGCAATCGACGGACGAGCTCGCCGTTTCGGCCGCGAACTTGCAGCAGATAACCTTCGGCATCGTGAATCAAAAAGAAGTCTGCAATCTGCTTCGTTGAAGACATCTCGTTCACGGAAAATTCTTGTGTAGCAGACAATCTCTCTCGGGTATTGCGACTCACGGCCAAGACCTTGCCGTTTAACGTTACAGATACGCTTCGCAATCGTTGGGGAACCAAAAACTGATGAGCAATGTCTCGGCTCGGGCTAAGCTCAGTAATCGGAACTGTCTGCGTACTTTGGATGTTGTCTTGATCCGTCGAAACGATGACAAGCTCTGCTTCTTCTAGATTTTCAATCGGTACCGGCTGGTCATTGCACAGTAGTTGCGGGCGAACAATGATTGACCCCGCCGCACCGCTTAGAAGGTTCTGCGACTCGACAAGCAGACCAATTTTAAGAGCATAATTCTCGCGTCGATGATTAAACATTTCCACAGTCGCCGATTGCCCGTCGACCAGCAGAACAGGAGTCGCTTCTTCTTTCTCGGCATAGGGAATCAGAATCGCTCCGTCCTTGTCAGCCGCGAATGTCCGCGTTCCCAATTCAATTGTCGCCGTCGGCCTTGCATTGCCCGATTCATCGTAAATGCGGAATTCATGCCCGGCGTCGGTCAGTCGCTGAGTGCTGCGCAATTGGCCTTTGACGATCAGAGCACGACTGCGAAGCCCGCCTCCAAGCAGATCGACAATCCAAACACCTCGGCCCGCGCACTGAGGAATGTCGATCCTCTCGCGATGGCGGCGATCGGCTGGAGTTTCGTACGATATCGTTTGTTCCGCGTTGGCGATCAGCCCATCAAGGTCAATGTCGGTCGCAACCGCTCGGGAATTTCGGCGATAAACGTTGCGAGGATTGATCTGGTAAATTCGAACCACAAGTTTTGTTACATTCTTGACATCAACCGTTAAATGGACCGCGTCGTCTGGCCTGAAATAACGTGTGGAATTCAAGCCGAATTCTAGTTCCACTCGATCGCGAATCGCTTTTTGCAAGTTCGCATCGATCCGCGCATACCAATCGCTTGTCGAACCAATCCCGTACAAAATTTTGGTTTCAACGAAGATTCGATGGAGATATTCGCGATCAAGCCACTGCGAAAATTGGTCAACCGAATCGTCTGTTTGGAAGAA